>CAYVPL010000033.1:0-16032 GCA_964453755.1 uncultured Planctomycetales bacterium | reverse complement strand
CGGCGCGGCAGGAGGAAGGAGGCTTGGGCCAGGACGCGGTCCGGCGCCTGGCGCGCGATCCGCACCTGCGCCCGCACCAGATCCGGCGAGGCCGCCGCTGCAGGATACACGACGAGGTCGTAGCGGTAATCCGGCGCGCCGGGCACCGGCTCGCCGGCCCGCGGGAGCGGCGGCAGCCAGGCGCCCTGCGCGTCCTGGCGCCAGGTTTCGGCGCGCAGGAAGGCGATGAGAGGCTCGAGGGCGGGCGCCACTTCGGCCTCGACGCGGGCGCGGGTTTCGAGGCCGCCGCCCAGCTGGAACAGGCCGAGCACCGCCGTGATGCCGAAGACGAAGATCGCCATGGCGATCATCACTTCGATGAGAGTGAGGCCGGCGCGGCGGTTCACGGCAGCCTCCGGCCCGCGGCCGGCAGCGGCGCGCTGCCCGCGTCCACTTCCGGGATCCAGAGGATGCTGCCGCGCGCATGCGGCGCGGGCAGGCTGCCGCGCGCGCCGCGCTCCGGCGCGTTGAGGCGCGGCCAGGTGCCGGCGACGCGCAGCCACTCGCTGTTCACGAGCACGAAGTCGGGCAGCAGGAAGGGCGCGGCGCCGCGCGCCAGGAAACTCGGCGCGTCTTCGGCCAGGTCGCCGTCGAGCACCGGCGGGCGGCGGCGTCCCCCGCCGCTGACGCGCTCGACCAGGATCTCGATGTCCGCCGGGAAGCCGTAGAGCGCGTAACTGTCCACGTTCAAGCGGTCGCGCGCGTCCGCGGCGCCGGCGTCGCGGGCGCGGAATTCCGCGTGCAGCACGCCGTCCATCACCGTGAGACCGGCGCCCGAGCGCGCCAACTGCGTGATCCAGTTCTCCTCGCGCAAGGAGCGCGGCGCGTTCTCCGCCTGCACCAACCGCACGAGGCGGCACAGGCGGCTGTTCGCCACGTCCTCCGGCACCAGCAGCCAGGCGACCTCGACCGCGCCGCGGCCGGTGGGATCAGCCTCGCGCGCGATGGCGCCGTCGGCCAGGAAGCGCAGGCGCGGCAGCCGCCAGGCCGGATGGCCTTCCGCCTCCGGCGCGGCCTGCCAATCGTCCAGCCGGAGCCAGCCGCGCGGGCCGGTGTGCAGCGCCGCGACGTCGCCGCGCAGGCGCTCGATGGCGGCGGCGAACACCAGGTCGCCGCGGCCGCGCCGTTCGCCGGCCTGCCACAGGTTCAGCACCGAGTTGACGACGCCGACGACGAAGGCCGCCAGGATGCCGAACAGCACCATGGCCACGAGCACCTCGGCCAGCGTCATGCCGTGCTCGCCCCGCCGCGCCGGACGCTGCTTCATTCGACGATTTCCTCGAGCTTCTCGATGCGCGTCTGCGCCAGATAGTCGAGCAGGATGCGCCGCACGCGCGGCGCTTGCGTCCAGCCGGTGGCCGTGAAGGTCTGCGCGTCGAACGAGCCCGACTCCCAGTCGAAGAAGAAGCGCAGCTCCAGGCGGTCGTCGCGCAAGTTGAGCGGCATGAAGCCGCCGGAGGCCGATTGGCCTTGGTCGATCGCCACGAGGCCGGGCGTGCGCGCGGGATCGTCGTCCCAGCGCGCGTTGCCGCTGCGCGCCAGCACGCGCACGTGCTGGGTGCCGTCGGCGGCTTCTTCCTCGAAGGACAGGCCGCGCCAGTGCGCGCCCGGCGCCTCGAAGCCGAGTTCGAGCCAGGTCATCGAGGGGTCGTCGCAGCGCGCTTCGTAGCCGTCCATCCAGCGAGTCGGGAAGGAATAGACCAGCGTGCCGGCCGGGTGCGCTTCCATCGGCGTGCCGAAGCGGCCGCGCATGACGCCGATGCCGGGATCGGTGCTGCCGGGTTCCGGGCGATGGCGCGGCATGGCCAGCACGCCGCCGATCGCGGAGCGCAGAGGCGCGTGAATCAATTCCAGGCCGACGAGCACCATGCCGCCGCGCGCGAAGGGGCCGGGATCGTCCACCTGCAGGACGTGATCGCCCATGGACAGGTCGCCCTGCAGGATCGAAGCGAAGCGGCCGTCGGCGGCCCACACGCGCGCGCCGACGGCGTGGGCGCGGCGCTCGGTGCCGTGCAGGCCGCGCCCGTTGGGCGCGAGAGTCACGCGCCCGTCCTGCGTGGAGACCTCGACGTAGGCGATCCGCTCGCCGTCAATGTCGAGCAGACCGTAGGGCGGCAATTGCTGGAGGTAGGCGCCCTGGTTGGGAGCGTAACTGACGTAGCCGTCCACCATCACATGGTTGGGGCTGAGCACGAGGCTCGACTCCTCGCCGGCACTGAGAGCCTGGCTGAGCACAAAGGCGGCGCGGCCTAGGTTGCCGTTGGGCGGACCGTTGCCGCGGACGGTGTGCAGGGCGGCCTCGTCCACCCAGCCGTCGAAGCGCGTGCTGGAGGCGAGGTCCGAGCCCCAGGTGACGAACTCGAGGTTCAGTGGCCGCTCGCCGCTGGGGAACTTCACGAGGCGCGCGTAATTGCGCAGGTCGTCGGCCGAGTTGGAAGCATTGAACGCCCCGTTGGAGGATGCGAGGTAGGGCAGGCCCGGATGCGCGTCGAAGGCGAAATAGGTGACGCCGCTGCGAACGCGGGCGCGCGGGAAGGGCGCCTGGCCCCATTCCACCGTGTACCAGTTCGGCGCGACGTCGCCGGCCTGCGGCTGCATCACTGCGACGCGGTCGGCGCGGCCGACAAAACCGGTGGCGGCGTCGAGGCCGCGGATGGTCATGCCGACGGGGATCAGCAGCGCGCCTGCCGTCTGCATGTGGTCGAAGGTGCTCATGGTGCCACGGAAGTCGAGTCGCTGCGAGATTCCCTCTATCTGCGGGTCGCGATCGTCCACCTGCTTGCCTATGGTCGGCCGGAGAAGAAACTCGTCCTCCGGATTCTGCGGCTGGCTCGCCGCCTCCAACGCACGATCGGCCGGTCCTGGCAGGGAACTGGAAATCGCGAAGCCGCCTTCGGCGCCCGGCTGCAGCAGCCAGCCGATGCCGCGGCCGTCCCGGCCCATCAGACTGCCGACGGTGCCGGTGCCGGGGCCGCCGCCCGAACCGCCGCCGCTGCCCGGACCTCCTCCTCCAGCACCTCCCCCCCCCGGCCGCGGAGGATCCAGTTCGCCGTTCTGGAAGTAGAAGGCGCCGATGGCGTTGTTGATCGCCTGCCACTCGTCGCGCAGGAAGCAGTCGCGCAGGATGCTGTCGTAGCGCACCCACTCAGTGAGAGACGAGTCGCCGCTGGTCCGGATCTGAACGAAGCCGGAAAATTCTGGCGTACCCGGCACGTAGGCCAAGTTACTGACGTTGCTGCCCTTGATCGAGATCGGCATCAAGTGGACGCGCCAGAGCGGGTCCTCGCTCAGCGGCACCCCCCCGGAGGTGGTGAGGCCGTCCGCCCATTTCATCACGAAAGAGTTGCCGGCCGGGTCGTAGACGGCTTGGTCGCGGGTGTTGGCGTAGAGCGGCGTCAGGACGTTGCGCTCGTCGATCGTGATCTGGGTGCCGGACCGCTGCGAATAGTGAACGATTTCCAGGCCTCCAAGCCGCGAGCCGTCCACGGTGCGCACCGGCGTGCCGTCCAGCCACACCGGCGCCGGCTGCCAGATCACCGCGTAGCCGCCGTCAGACTGGAAGGCCTCGGCGTAGTAGTTGTCCGCAGCGATGAACGGTGCGAGCTCGAGCACTCCGGTCCAGGGGCCGACGATGCCGCGGCCGGCGTTGAAAGGAGTGCCGTCGGGCAGCTGTATATTGACGTCCTCGACGCCCGTCACGCAGACCGCTAGCGACCACGGGCCGAAGCTGCCCGACAAGCTGCCGCCGCCGGGTGGGATGTCGCTGGCCAGAATCGCGCTATAACCGTAAATCCGTGCACCGGAGCCTGAGGGATGATCAGTGGCCAAAGCCAGCGCCTGAGTGTCGCTCTGCTCGCGCGCGGCGCGGCCGCCCAGCCAGTTGGTGAGTCCGGGTCCGCTGGTGCGCGCGAGGTTGAAGGCGGTGTCAGTCTTCGAGGAGTACTCGATCACCTCGTTGCCGATCTGCAGCGCACCCGCTGAAGGGAATCCGGCCGTGCTCTCCACGTTGATGCTGCCGCCCACGTCGCCCGGCGCGTAGCCGCCCGGGGCGCCGGACAGCCAGTCCTGGCCGTCCACGTTGCCGCGCGGCACGCCGTCCACCGCGAATTGCAGGCCGCCCGCGCCGACACCGCGCAGCAGCAGGTTGAGGTGGAAGGGCCGGTTGACAAGCGGATACACCGCCGGGTCCACACGCCAGGTCCAGCCCTGCACCAGGCCGTCGGGATCGAGCGGATCGTCGCCGGCCGCGTCGTAAGCGCGCGCGATCAGAATTCCCTGCTCGATGGCAGCGTAGAACCGGTTGCGCCGCAGTTCGACGCCCGCGAGATCCATCAGCACAGCGTCGGCCAAGCCGGCTCGCGCCTCGAACCAAGCCTCCATGCACAGCGGCTCAGCCTGGCTGAAGCCGTTCTGCAACGGCAAGCCCCACTTTGCCACGCTCTCGGCCAGCGGACCGCGCTCGGCCACCGGGCGGCCGAGCGGCGAGGTTTCGGCGTCGAAGTGCTCGATGCGGCCCTGCGTGTTGGCGCCCCAACTGTCCGGCTCGAAGACCGGCTCCGGCATGAGGGCGAATTGATCCGGATCCGCCTCGGGCAGCACGCGGCCGGGTTGGCTGAGCGTGCCGAGCCGCAGCGTAGGTCCATTGACGCCGCTGCCGAAGCCGATGCGGTTGCGGCCGAGGTGGTTCGGCAGCGAAGTCACGCGGTGCGCGCCGCGGCCCCAACGGGCGGCGTCGTCGAGCCCGAATTGCTCGAGCACGAAGGCGCTGAGCGGCCCGTCCGGGGCCACCGCCAGCCGCACGCGCTCGGCGCGGCGCGCCAGCGTGCGCCCGAGGCGCGAGCGGATCACCGCCTGGATGCGCGCGGCGTAGCGATCGCCGCTGCGGTAGGCGAAGGAGGTGGTGCTTTGTCGCAGGTAGCCGCTGCAAGGATCCACCGAGTTCAGCCACAGCGCCCACGCGTCGAGGTCGGTGAGCGGACCGCTTTCGGCCAGCGGCGCGAGCACGCGCGTCCACAAATCGTCGGGACCTTGCAGGGGCCGCGCGGCCATCACGCGGGCGGCGAAGGCGCGGGCCTCGCCGGGACTCACCCATTCGTCGCCGAAGTCGCCGGAGATGGTGCGGTCGGAGGCGATCGGCGGCGCGCCGTTGAAGGCCACGCCGAGCGCCAGCGCCTCGAGCAATTCCGGCGCGCAGGCGTTGACGTCCACCGGCTCGCGCCGCAGCGGTTTGACCACCGTCGTGAAGACCGGCAAGTCGGTCGGCAGCGGCTGAGCCAGGAGCAGGCGCTGGCCGCGCGCCGCCAGGACGACGGTGTCGATGAACGGACCCGTCTCGGGCTGAATGCGCAGCACGGTGCCGGCGTTGGCGAGGTCGCCGTCGGCCACGGTGATCTGATCCGGCGTCTCCGGATTGATGCGCTCGATCAGCCACGTTCCGGGCATCCAGTCGGCGCTGCCGAATCCGCCGCTGCGCTCGGTGGCGCGATCGGCGAGGCGCCGGCGCTCGGGCTCGGGCAGCAGGCTGCGCGGATCCCCGCCCATCGCGAAGTCCAGCATGTCGCCGGCGAAATCCGGCGGGCGGTACTCGCCGCTCTGCTGCCGCGCGAGCGCCAGCCACCACACGCGCGGATCCATGACGAAGCGCCCGACGCTGAAGCGCTTCTCGTCCAGATTCTCCGGCGGCTCGGGATCCGGCATCACGCTGGTGAAGCGGTTCGCCGTCTTGCCGCCGTATTGAATCCAGCGGCCGCCCAGCATCAGCAAGCCTTGCTCGGGGAAGCCTTCGGTCGAGCTGACCTGCACCTCGCTGTCGCGATAGGTCATGTCGCGCGTCAGGAAGCAGGGATGCAGCAGATTTTGCAGCAGCAGCGGCGGCGCGCTGGCCAGCGGCAGCAAAGCCTGCAGCGATGCCATCTCCGCGCCCCAGGATTCGGTGGAATCTCCCCAATCGCCGCCCAGCGTCTGCGGCAGCACGCCCAGGGCCGAGCCGTCCCACTCGGAGCCGGCGTCGTAGAGTGGAGTCGGATCGGCCGCGGGATGGCTGACTTCCTGCAGCGCCGCGAAGGCTGCCGTGGCGGACGATGCGGCGACGCGGGCCTGCGCGCGCCCGAAGGCCTCGGCGGCCGATTCCTGGCGCAGGCGCGTGGCCATCAGGTACGGAACGCCGAGCGAGAACAGCAGTCCGAGCGCCAGCAGCACGACCACCAGCGCGCTGCCGCGCCGGGAAATTGTCAGACGAGAAGGAAGCCTCACTGCGGCGCCTCCTGCGTGAAGCGGCCGACCTGGAAGGCGCCGACTTCGTCCGGGCCCTCGAGAATGCCGAGCCGCACCGGCTCCGGATGGGCGGCCGCGTCCAGCAGGCCGTTGCGGTCGAAGAGCAGGGCGGGCGCGGCCATCGCCACCGTCACTTGATCGGGCAGTTCGGGGCCGTCCTCGCGCACGCGCACCCAGATCAGCACTTCGTCCACGCGGCCGCGGAAGGGCGCCTCCACGGAACCGAAGCGCAGGTAACTGGTGGGCTGGCCGAAATTCAGGCCGATCGTCTCCTGCGCCGCCAGTTCGCCGTCGAGCCAGACGCGAGCCCGCCCCTCGGCCGCGGCGACGCGCAGGTGCTGCCAGTGGCCGGAGCGCAGCCGATGCGCCGGCACTTCGAGCTGGACCCAGCTCATGAACTCCGCCTCGCCAGCGCGCAGCCGGATCAGCCAGCCGGCGCCGCGGCGCGCGTCCACCTCGATCAGCCCCTCCCATTCGGCGATGCGGCCGGCGCCCTCGCCGGGATCGAGCAGGTCGAACTCGAGCGCGAAGCCGTCGGCGACGTCGATCTGGCCGCCGCGGCCTTCGAGCACCGCAGTGCCGCCCTCGGCCAGATCGAGGCCCGCGCCGCAGCGGCCCAGGCCGCCGAGCTTGGCGCCGCCTTCGACCTGCACGCGCTCGAAGTTGGCGAAGGCCGGCTCGAAACCGGCCTCGGCGATGCTGCGAAACACCGCGCGCTGCAGGCGGGCGCCGCGGCCCTCGGCGGGCGGCTCCAGCACGACGCGCACTTCCTGGCCGCTGCCGCGCGCGCGGTCGCGGCTGGCTTCGAGAAAGTTTTCGAGCGAAACCTGCAGGCCGCGATGGCCGGGATCCATGCTGTCGAAGCCGGCGAATCCCAGTCCGGCGATGACCCCGAGCAGGACCATCACCACCATCATCTCCATCAGCGTGAAGCCGATCTCGCGCGAAAAACGGGACGCGCGCCGCAGCATGGCTCAGTCGTCGTAGTGCGTGATGTCGTCCTCGGTGCCGAAGATGCCGTCTTCGCCGGCCGAGATGAGTTGGAACTTGCCCGGCTCCTCGTAGCCGCCGGTGCGCGCGTCGCGGCGCGCCTCCACGCCTTGCTCCTCGGGCGGCGCCTCCTCGGGGCCGGCCATGTAGGACAAGTCCCGGGATTCCGGATAGTGCAGGCTCTCCAGATAGACGATCGGATTCAGCCAAGGATCGCCGATCTCCCACAAGTCGCGGGTGTCGAGCCGCGTCAGCGTGCGCGTGCTCTGATCGCCGTCGGTGTTCACCAGCCAGTCCTGGTTCGGCAGCTCGCCCAGGTATTTCGAGTCGAAGAAGGCCAGGTAGAGCGCCTCGGAGCCGGCATTCTGCGTGTTGGCGGTCACGCCGCTGGGCAGGCGGTCGTCCGGATACACCCCCATCGAGGTGCGGTAAGCCTCGATCATCACCGCCAACTGCTGCAGCCGCGAGCGGCATTGACGATCCTTGGCCTGGCCGAAGACGCGGCCGCTGACCACCAGGAAGGCGGCGCCGAGCAGCGAGATGATGACCATCACGATCATCAGTTCGAGCAGAGTGAAGCCGCGGCGCCTGCCGTTGCCGGTCCTGGTCTCGAGCTGGGCGCGGAGTCTCACTGCTGGGCGTAGATCAGGCGGAAGTTGTCCATGGCGGCGTCCACGGCCAGCGCGTTCGCCGTCTCGACGAAGATGCCGACGGCGGCCTGGCCGGTCGGGTTGCGCCAGTTCGTAACGGGCTCGGCGAAGACCACCGCGCCATCCACCCAGACCTGCAGCACCGGTTGCGCCGGCTCGCGATCGAGGCGGAACTCGACGCGGAAGACCTGTCCGGCGGGAATCTTGCGTCCGACCTGGCCGAAGGCCGGCTTGCCGGCGAGCACCGTGGTCCAGTGCAGATTGCCGTCGCGATCGCGATGCAGCTTGAAACTCCAGGCTTCCCGGCCGCGGCTCTGCAAGGCCAGATACGCGCCCGCGTCGCCGCGATGCTCGGCGCCCGCGACCACGTCCAGCGCGCCGAGCCGGAAGGCGGGCGCCGCCACTTCGCGGAAGGCGCGGGTCTCGCCCTTGGCGGCGTGATTGCCGCGCAACGCCAGCATGCCGTCTTCGAGCCGCGGCTCGACGCCGTTGCGGGCCTGGGATTGCGTATCCCAACCGGCGCGCAGGCGGCGGCCGTCGAAATTGTCAGTCCACTCGCGGAGCTGGGCGTGGTCCGTGACGCGCGTCTGCCATTGCTTGGCGTAGACCGCCTGCGGATCATCCGGCCGCTCGCGCAGCGTGTCCTGCAGCAGGCTGAACTCGGCCAGGGCGGCGTCGAGATCACCCTCAGCGTAGAGCGCCATGGCGGTGCCGTTACGCGCCACCAACAACTCGGGATCCAGGCTGATGGCCCGGTCGAAGGAAGCGCGGGCCGCCGTGGTCTCGCCCAGCGCGAGTTCGTTGAACGCGCGGCGCAACGCCAGGTCCGCCCAAACGCCGGATTCCGCGCCGGCGACGCGCCCGTGCGCGGGCGCGCGGTCCTCGGCGGCGCGGAAGGCCACGGCCGCCTGCACAGGCGCGCCGTTGCCGGCGAGCAGCCAGCCCATGGCCGCCAGCGTGGCGGCGCACTCGGGAACTTCGCTCACGAGGGATTCGAGGCCGGCGGTCGCGGCGTCCAGATCGCCGTCGCGCAAGGCCCAGTGCGCGGCCAGCCAACGCGCGTAGGGCAGCGAAGGATCGAGCGCCAGAGCCTGCTGCAGACTGTCGCCCGCTGCGACCGCGTCGCCGGAGCGCTCGAGCCAGAACGCGAGCGCCGCCAGCGCCGGAGCGGCGTCGAGCGGCGAAGCCGCGGCAGCGGCGCGCAGGTCGCGCACGACCTCGCCGGCCGCGCCTCCGGCGGCCGCGCTGGTCAGGCCGCGCAGATAGAGCAGGCGCGGGTGGGCGCCGACGGCAGTGACAGCCAACCCCGCTTCGCGCGCGGCGCCCGCGAAGTCGCCCGCCAAGTAGGCGGCGGCGATCTGACCGCAGCGCGCCTCGATGCCGAGCGGGTCGTCGTTCGGCGCGGCGGCCGCCGTGTCGCGGAAAGTTTTCTGCGCCTCGGCCCAAGCCCGCGTCGCCAGATGCGCGCGCCCGAGCGCCAGGCCGGAGCGAAGTGAAGTCTTCAACTGAGAAGCGCCCGTCAAAGTGCGGCGCGCGGCTTCCAGCCGCTCGACCGCGTCCGCAGCCTGGCCCTGCTCGATGAGCAGAATGCCCAGGCCGATGTTGGCTTCGGCGTCGCGCGGATCGAGCGCCAGAGCTGCATGCAGCCGCTGCTCGGCGAGGTCGTCGCGCCCGAGCAACTTCAGCACGGCCGCCATGCGCACCTGCGGCGCCGGATGGCGCGGGAAGCGGTTGGCGGCCTTCGGCAGGCCGGCCGGCAGCGGCGCGACCGCGCCGTCCAGCGGCTCCCCGGACAGAGTGCCGTACAAGGCGAAGGCCGCGTCCAGCGCGAAAGTCCGCTCCCACACTTCGCCGAGCGCCATCCAGTTCTGGACGTCGTCGGGCGCCGAGATCACGAGCGCGATGGCGAGCTCTTCGGCGTAGCGGAAGGCGATCGGCTCGCGCAGGCCGTCAATGACCAGAGTGCGCAAGTAATCGCGCATCTCCAGGGAGCGCGCGGGGCCCATGCGGTCGCGCCATGCGCGCACTTCGGACTCGATGCGGTTGCGTTCGGTGCGCGCGAGGGCGAAGGACTCGTAGCGGTCCGGCGTCCACTCCTGCGGCGCGAACTCCTCCTTGCCGGTGCGCGGATTCACCTGCTGGAACCGGATCACGTCGTCGTTGTCCAGTTCGTAGCGATTCTCGTTGAGCACGCGGCCCCAGATGACGCTCAGGGAATCGAAGCGCAGCGAGTCGTAGAGGGCGGCGTAGTCCTCCTGCGCGGAACCCTCTCCGCCCGTGGCAGCCGATTCCAGCCCCTCGGCAGCGTCGCCGGTGTCGAGCACCTCGCTGACGTCGCCGATCAGCGCGGCCGGGCGCGCGTAGAGGTGGTCGCTCCAAACTTCCGGGCCCGGATCCGGCCAGGGCGGCGGCAGCATGGCGGGCAGCTCCGGCAGCGGCGGCAGAGGCAGCGCCAGCGGCGGCAGCGGCTGATCGGCGCTCGGCCGCTCGAAAGCGTCGCGGCGCAGGCCGGCGGAGCCGAGCGCCAGCACCGGATCTGCGGGCGGGATCAGGATGGCGGGCAGTTCCTTGGCGGCGCCGCCGCGCGCGACGAAGCGCGGAGCTTCCTTGCTGAACAACCGCCAGCTGAGCAGGCCCAGCAGCACGAGCGCCGCCAGGAAGAGGATGCGCTCGCGATTCAAGGCTGCGCTCCTTCGGCCGGAGCGGCCGGCAGCACGCCCACCGCGAATTCGAGCAGCAGGCGGCGCTCGCGCTTGCGCGGATTGGGCGAGACGACCTCGAGACCGCTCAGCCCCACCGGACGACCCGCGGCGGATTCGGCCAGCATGGCGCGCAGGAAGGGCGTCGGACTGCGGCCTTCGAAGACCACTTCGAGCTGCACCGGCGTCAGGTCCAGCTGCGCGGTGCGTCCGGAGGTCGTGCGCCGGCCGCGCTCGGCGATGGCGATCTTCTCCACCTTGCTCGCGCCGCTGGCGACCGCCAGCCGCACGACGCGCTCGACCACGTCGAGGCCGCGCAACACGCGCTCGACCTGCTGCGCCTGCGTCGGTGAAACGGCCGGCAAGCCGAGGCTGCCGTCCACTTCACAATTGTTGCGCAGAGCCCAGGACACCAGATCCTGGCGCAATCCGCCCGTCAGCTCGATGTAATACTGCGCGGGCGCCTTGCCGGCGGGCAGGCGGTATTCGGCGCGCACGGGCGGCAGAGCCTTGCCGGCGAACTCCGCGTTGCGGGCGCGCAAGGTGTCGAGCAGTTGCTGGGCCGCGCGTTCCTGCTGGTCGCCGAACATCGGCGTGCGCAGGTCGCCATTCGCTTTGGAGAGCGAGCGGGCGGCAGTCTCCTGGCGCCCCACGGGGCCGGAGGTCAGCATCCAGAGCACGATGAAAAAGCCGAGCACGGCGCCGAGCACGCCGAGAATGAATTTGCGGTTGCGCTGCCAGAGGGCGTCGAGATTCATTTCGGCTCCTCCGCGGCGGCCCCGGCTTCGCCTTCCGGCGGCGCCAGCAGCATGGCCTTGAGCGACCACTCGAGCTGCTTGCTCTGCGAGCGGGTCATGGGTTTCACCACGTCGCCGCCGCGCGTCAGCGCCTGCAGCTTGCCGGAGAATTCCGAGAACTGGCGGCTGGCCACGCTCGGATCTTCTTCGGAGCGTCCCGCCGCTTCGACGACCGGCAAATCTTCGTTGGCGGGCCGGCCCCAGTCCTTGCCGCTCTCGAGGCGCAGCGACCAAGTCTCCACCCACAGGCTCTCCGGCAGTTCGCCCTCGATGAAGTCGAGGAAGCGCCGGGCGCTTTCGCCCAGGGCCGCGCGCGTGGCGAGCTCGCGGCTGAGCTGCTCCTCGGCGGCGATCTTCGCCAGCAACTCGGTCGTGCGCGCGTTCGCGCTCTTGACCGCATTCACCTGGCCGGCGGCGCGGCGCGCGGCGGCCTGCCCGGCGTCGGCCAGGCGGCCGTGCTGCCAGAAGGCGATGCCGAGAAAGAGCACTGCGGCGACGCCGGCCAGCACGCTCCAGATGCCGCGCTCCGAGAAGTCCCGCTTGCGGCGCGCGCCGGCCGTTAGGATCTCCAGCGCGTAGAGCTCCGGATTGGCCGCCGACAGAGCGAGGCCCACCGCGAGCGTGGCGGCCGGACCGTCCGCCTGCAGCTGCGCGGCGTCGTCCGCGGGCAGATCCGAGACGTCGAGTTCGGCGGCCGGATTCCACATTTCGACCGGCACGCGCAGGCGCTCGCCCAAAACTTGCGCGAGGCCGTTGGCCTGCGAGCCGCCGCCGGTGAGGAGAACGCGCTCGAGCACCAGTTCGCGGAGGCGGGCCTGCGCCTTGCACAAGGTGACCGCGCCGGAAAGCAGCGTGGGCAAGGCCTCGTAGAAGGAGAGCACCGGGCGCGTCACGCGCTCGGCGTCCGGATTGAGGCGCTCGCCGAGCACGACGCGCAAATCCAGGTGCTTGTGAATCAGGGCGCGCGCGCGCGCCGCGTCGGTGCCGAGTTTGGCGGCCAGCGTGGCGTCGCGCTTCTCGAGCGGCGTGGTCAGGGAGCGGGCGAAATACAGGTCCCGGCCGCGCACCAGGGCCAGGTCCAGGGTGCCGGCGCCGAAGTGCGCGAGCAGCGTGGTGCGCGGCGCGTGATCGCCGAGCGTGAGCCAGGCGTTGTACAGCGCGATGGCGTTCGGCGAGAAGGATTCGACGGCGATCGGACCGAGTTTGGCGGCCTGCGCATCGAGCAAGTCTTCGCGCACCAGGCCGAGCAGCATGGTGTCGTCCTCGTCCAGCTCCTTCGGCACCGGCAGGAGGTTGTAAGACGAGGCCAGATCCGAGCCGGAACGCGAAGCGATCTCGCGCGCCTCGAATTCCATCAGCCGGACCAGGCGCCAGTCTTCGACCTGCGGCACCGGCAGATAGCGCAGCATGAGATCGGCGCCGCCGAGGCCGACGCGCACCTTGCCATATTTGCGCGCCAAGGCGCTGAAGGCGCTGGCGGCCGCTTCGGCCGGCGCCTCGCCGGGTTCGACGGCCTCCGAGGCGTAGCGCGTCAGGCGCGCGGCGCCGCGCGCGCACTCGACGGCCGCGAAACGCACGCCCGTGTGCCCGAGATCGAGGCCGGCGCCGCGCGCCATCAGTTGCCTCCTCCGCCGGCGGCGTCTTGCGCCGCCACCCAGCCGGCGATCAGCGGATAGGAGGCGCTGAGCGCCGTTTGCAGGCGGCTGCGCCACGCGTCCTCGGCGGCGCGCTCTTCCGCGCGCCCGAGCGCGACGGCTTCGCGCAAGGCCGCGGCGAGACCGGCCGCTTCCTCGCCCAAGGGCGAGCCGGCGAAGGTCGTGGCCAGAGCCTCGGCCATCTGCACGCCCCGCTCCATGATGTCGGCCGATTGCACCAGCAGCGCGGCGCTCACGCGCGCCTGCAGGTCGCGCAGGCTGGCCTGGCCGCGTTCGAGCGCGCCGCGTTGCGCGACGAGGGCGGCCTGATTCTTCTCCTCGTCGAGCGGCACTTCGCGCAGGAGGCGCGAGCATGCGGCGAGCAGGCGCGGATCGTCGGCGTCGCGGCCGGCTTGCACGATTTCACGCGCCAGCCGCGCGGCTTCCGTCAGCGCCGGCCCCAGATCCCAGGTGAGCAGGACGGCGCTGGCGCCGCTGCCGCGCACACTGGATTCGGCGCATTGATAATTCGCCGCCGGTTGACATTGCACGAGCAGGCGCCGCGGATCGGCGCCGAGCAGCAGGCCTGGACTGCCTTCCACTTGCACGCCGGGCGCGATGCCGACGGGGCCGCCATCGGCCAGCAGCAGGCCGCCGCCGGTGGCGAGCAGGCCGGGTCCCAAACTCCAGGTCAGCGCTCCTGCGCCCGTCCAGGCGTAACCGGCGCCTTCCGGCTTCCATTCGCCCGCTTCGGAACTGGCGGCGAGGAGCGACTGGCCGTCCTCCATCAGCAGCAGGTTGCCGCCGGCGGCGAAGATCTGTCCAGGTTGGACGGCGACCGGGGCGACCGAGCGCTCCAGGCTTTCCGCGCGCACCGCGCGCACGCTGCCGCCGATGTCGATCGCGAGCGCGATCTGGAACCACCGCGCGCCTTCGGGCAAGGCGAGTTCCACGGGTCCGCGGCCGAGCTCCGCGGTCGTCCAGGTGGCCCACGGGAGCGCGGCCTCGGGATCGGCGCCGAAGGTGACCAGCGCCTGCGCCTTCGCGCCCGCGACCTCGGCGGTGATCCGCAGGCCTCCCCCATCCAGTTCGAAATTGCGCAGCAGCGCCGCGCGCCCGCGCGCCGCTCCGGCCTTCAGCGCGCCCTCGCTGAGGACGAGTCCGTCTGACAATTGCCAGGCCTCGGCATCCGTGAAGGCGCCTTGCCCGCCGAGCAGGTCGCTCAGGTCCTGGGCGGCGGCGGCCGGGTCGCCGGCGGCGGCGGCCGGACGGATGCGCGCGGTCTGCGTGTCCCGCAGGAAGAACCACCAGACGCCGGCTCCCGCCAGGGCCGCAACCAGCAGACCGGCCAGCGCCAGGCGGACCGGCGAACGGCGCGGGCCGGCCAGGGCGGCGGCGCGGGCGCTGGCGCTGGCGTCGTCGGCCTTGGCTTCTTCGAGCAACCCGACTTGATCCGCGGCCAGCAATTTCAGGGCGCAGGCGCCGAGGCGCAACTCGCTGCCGGCGAACCACTCCCCTTCCTTGACCTGGACGCCCCCGGAAAAGGTGCCGTTGGTCGAGCCCAGATCCTGGAAGCCGACCGAGCCGTCGGCGCCGACCTCGATCTGAAGGTGGCGGCTGGAGACCGACTCGACGGCCAGCGCCAGGTCGTTGTCCTTGGCGCGGCCGACACGCCAGACGCCCGGCGCCATTTCGACGACGCGACCGGCTTCGGGCCCTGCCAGGATCTCGATGCGAACCATTCGACGCTTGGGACGTGCCCAGGGAGAGCCTGGGTTGGTCCGGCAGTCTAGGTCCGCCAAAGTGGACCGGCAAACTATCCCGACCTTCCCCACATACCTCGCAACG
Source organism: uncultured Planctomycetales bacterium (assembly GCA_964453755.1). Lineage (GTDB taxonomy): Bacteria > Planctomycetota > UBA1135 > UBA1135 > UBA1135 > JAQBVK01. The sequence goes on along the minus strand of CAYVPL010000033.1, from coordinate 1,102 downwards.
CGGGGCGAGTAACCTTCCGGCCTCCATGCGCTTCTTCTTTTTGCGGGAGGAGCCCGCGGCCCTGCAGGGCGATTGGCAACCGCCGGCCGAACTGGACGCGCATTTGCGCGCGCTGCGCTTTCACGCCGGCGAGGCCCTGCTGCTGATGCTGCCCCGCGGCGGCGCGCTCAAGGCGCAGTACTCCGGCCCAGGCCGGCTGTTGCTGCAGGGGTTGACCGAATTGCCGCGCCTGCCCCTGATGCCGGTGACCCTGGCAACCGCCTGGCCCAAAGGCACGCGAGCGGACGATCTGATGGCCCGCGCCGCGGAGGCCGGCGTCGAGCGCATCGTGCCGCTGGCCTGCGCGCGCAGCGTGGTCGGGCGCGAAGACTTCTCGCCTCAGCGCTGCGAGCGGTGGGAGCGCATCTTGCGCGAGACCTGCCAGCAGTCCCGACGGCCGACGCTGCCGCAACTCGAGCGCGCCGCCGTGCCCCTGCGCGAAGTGCTGAAGGAAGCGCCGCTGGCGCATCCGATCACCCTGATGCCGGGCGCGTGGCCGCTCCAGCACGAGCTCGATCTGCGGCAGCCGCGCGAGGTGCTGCTCATCGTCGGACCGGAGGGCGGCCTCAGTCCGGAGGAGGAAGAGTGGCTGCGCGGCGCGGGCGTCGGCACGGCGGGATTGCTGCCGACGATTCTGCGCATCGAGGCGGCCGGCCCCTTGGCGGCGGCGATTTGTCAACATGACTTTCTGGCGCGCAGCGCATTCTGAAATTCACCATCCGCCGAGCCTCAGGAGCCGAGCCATCCGCGCTCGAGGAATGACACGTAGCCGCCGCGCGCGACCACCACGTGATCGAGCAACTCGATGCCGAGCAGCCGGCCCGCGCGTTGCAGGCGCCGCGTCGTCGCGCGGTCTTCGGCCGAGGGCTCCGGATCGCCGGAGGGATGGTTGTGCGCGACGATCACCGCCGCCGCGCGCAGGGCCACCGCGGGCGCGAAGACCTCGCGCGGATGAACCAGCGAACTTGTCAGAGTTCCCACGGAGACGGTGCGCTCGTGCGCCAGGCGGCCCTTGGCGTCGAGGTAGAGGGCGTGGAAGGACTCGCAGCTCAGCCCGGCAAGG
>CAYVPL010000032.1:0-16085 GCA_964453755.1 uncultured Planctomycetales bacterium | reverse complement strand
GGAAGCGCGCCTGGCCGCTGGTCATGGTCGTGAGACGCTGGCCCTTGCGGATCGAATCCGGCAGATCCTGGTTGAAGCGCGCGCGCAGGTTGGGCTTGTAGTCGTAGAGGTCGAGCTGGCTGGGCGCGCCCTCCATGTGCATGTAGATCACGCGCTTGGCCTTGGGCCGGAAGTGCGGACCGGGCGCGAGCGGCTGCCCGGCGCCGGGGCCGAGCAGCGGCGCGGCCGCCGGCGCCAGCGAACTGAGGGCCATCGCGCCGAGGCCGGCGCCGACGGTCTTCGCGCCCAGGCTGAAGAAGCGGCGGCGCGTGAGATGGAGCCCGCGCTCGGCGAGCGGATCCTGCGGCGGTTCGGGCATGCGGCTCATGAGCGGGAGATCGTGGCGTCGAGGCTCAGCACGGCGTTGGCGAGGAGGGTCCAGGCGGCCAGTTCGCCGGGATCCAGATCCATCGGCGCGGGCGTCTCGCCCACCGACAGCAGGGATTTCGCGTCCTCCGGCGCGGCCAGATAGCGCGCGCGGAAGTCGGCGAGCGCGCGTTGGAGCGCCGCGAGTTCCGATGCGTCGGGCGCGCGGCCGGTGCAGCTCAGGTGCATCCACTCCAGGCGCTGCGCGTCGTCGGCGCTCGACGCCAGCGTGCGCTGCGCGAAGGCGCGCGCCGCCTCGACGTACTGCTCGTCGTTCCACAGCACCAGGGCCTGCAGCGGCGTGTTGGTGGTGGAGCGGCGGATGCTGCAGAACTCGCGCGTCGGCGCGTCGAAGGTCATCAGCGAGGGCGGCGGGCAGGCGCGCTTCCAGTAGGTGTAGAGGCTGCGGCGCCAGAGGTCGTCGCCGTTGCCGCGCTCGTAGATGCGCGTGTTGGACTGCAGCATCGCCACTTCCTGCCACAGGCCCTCGGGCTGATAGGGCTTCACCGACGGACCGCCGAAGCGCTCGACCAGCAGGCCTCCGAGGTACAGCGCCTGATCTCTGACTTCTTCCGCGCCCAAACGGCGGCGCGGGTAGGAGGCGAGCAGGCGATTCTCCGGGTCGGCCTCGACGGCTTCCGGGCGGACGCGCGAAGACTGCCGGTACGTGGCGCTGGTGACGAGCAGACGCAGCGTCTCGCGCACGTTCCAGCCGCCGTCGCGGAATTCGACGGCGAGCCAATCCAGCAATTCCGGATGGCTGGGCCACTCCCCTTGCAGGCCGAAGTCCTCGCTGGTGGCGACGATGCCCAGGCCGAAGACGTTCTCCCACAGGCGGTTGACGAACACGCGCGAAGTCAGCGGGTTGTCCTGGCTCATCAGCCACTGCGCGAGGCCCAGGCGGCTGGCGGGCGCGCCTTCCGGCATGCGGCCGAGCGCCTCGGGCACGCCGCGCGGCATCGGTTTGCTCTTGTCCGGATGATCGTATTGGCCGCGCACCAGCAGATAGGTTTCGCGCGGCATCGCCAGTTCTTTCATCACCATCGTGCGCGGGACGGCCGCCTCGATCTTCGTGATGGAGGCTTCCGCGGCGGCGATTTCTTCGGTCAGCGCGCGGTACGAAGGCGAGCGCGCGATGCGCCACGCGTGCTTCATGCGGCTGGGCAGTTCGCCGGCGCCCTGCTCGCGCGCGGCGGCCGGCGCGAGCGCCCACACCAATTCCGCCGTCAGTTCTTCGGCGGGCGGCAGGCTGCGCCAGAAAATGCCGCCGATTCCGCCCGTGTTGACGATTTTCACCACCAGGTCGTGCACGCCGGGCTCGAGCTGCAGGGTGGCCTTGTCCTGATCCGCTCCCGAGGCGCGGTCAATCCGGTTTTCGTAGACGCGCGCGCCGTCGAGATAGACCTGCACGCCGTCGTCGCTGCCCAGCGCCACGTCCAGGGTGCGGGCGCTCGGCACGAAGAGGCGCTTACCGGCGTAGGTCACGGCCAGGCCGGCGGGCAGGTCGGTCTTGAGCACGCCGTCGCGCAGATCGGCCGAGAAATTCCAGGCGGCGTTGCCTTCCCCGAACTTGCGCTCGAAGTCGAGTCCGGCCTCTTCCGGCCCGAAGGTCTGGTCGTAGGCCGCCGCTTTGTCAGACGGAGCGAAGGGACCCGTCAGATACCAGCGGCTGTCCGCCACCGGCAGGCTGGCCAGCCCGGCCTCGCCGATGCGGCCCGGCGTCAGGCGCACGCGGCCGAGGGTGTGCTGCGAGTAGACCGATTGATAAGCCAGGGTCACGCGCAGTTCGGTGCCGCCGGCGAAACCGAAGGGCTCCGCGGCCAGGAACATGGCCGTGCGGCCGCCCGTGACGCCGTGCGCGTTGACGGCCCAACCGCGCGCGGGCGACGGATCCAGCACGTTGACGACGTCGAAGTCGGCGTCGGGCTGCTCGTGATCGGCCCAAGCCCAGACCAGTTTGACATTCTGCGTCTTGGAGGGATCGCGCAGCGACACGGCCTCGACCGCGATGGAGGACAGCACCGCGTTGCCGTTCGGCGCGCGGCCGACCCGGCCCAGCGGCAGCGCAGCATCCTGCAGGCCTTCGAGCAGCAGGAGGCGCAGATCGGTCTCCTGCGTGCGCAGCGTGAGGACGTGATCCTCGCGGTCCGGATTTTCGCCGCTAACCAGCACCGAGCCGTCCGGCTGCGGCGTCAGGGTGGAGCCGCCGGTGGAGCTCGCGCCGACCAACTGCGCGGGCGCCCAGGCCACGCCGGCCGCCGCCGCCGCGCCGTCGAGATAGCCGGCGTAGCCCTGCTCGTCTTCGGGCGCGGGCTGCTCCAACTCCGTCCGCGCCGCAGCCAGCCGCGCGCGCAGCGCGCTCAACTCCGTCTGCTGCTCCTTCGTCGGCACGGCGAGGAAGGGCTCGAGCGCGCGGTTCGAGTCGGGGATCTGCGAATAGATGCCCGGCTCCTCCACCGAGTTGAAGAAGGCGAAGAAGCGGAAGAAGTCTTCCTGCGAGATCGGATCGAACTTGTGCTCGTGGCAGCGCGCGCAGCCGAGCGTCAGGCCCAGGAACACGCTGCCGGTCGTGGCGGTGCGGTCCACCGCGTATTCGACGCGGTATTCCTCGTCGATCGCGCCGCCCTCGTCCGAAGTGACGTGATTGCGGTTGAAACCGCTGGCGATGATCTGCTCCTGCGTCGCGTCCGGCAGCAGGTCGCCGGCGAGCTGCTCAGTGACGAAGCGGTCGAAGGGCACGTTGTCGCGGAAGGCGTTCAACACCCAGTCGCGCCAGGGCCAGATCTGCCGCCCGGCGTCCATGTGGATGCCGCTGGTGTCCGCGTAGCGCGAAGCGTCGAGCCAGGGCGTAGCCAGGCGCTCGGCGTGGCGCGTGAGATAAGGCTCTTCCGTCAGCAATTTGTCAACCCAGCGCTCGTAGGCGTCGGGGCGCGGGTCGGCGAGGAAGGCCTCCAATTCCGCCGGCGTCGGCGGCAGGCCGGTGAGGTCCAGGAACACGCGGCGCAGCAGGGTGCCGGGGTCGGCCTCGGGGCTGGGCGCGAGGCCGGCGGCTTCGAGGCGCGCCAGGATGAACTGGTCCACTTCGTTGCGGACCCAGGCCTGATTCTTCACCGGCGGCGGCTCCGGCCGCGCGGGCGGGACGAAGGACCAGTGCTTCTCGTAGACGGCGCCGTCGGCGATCCAGCGGCGCACCAACTCCTTCTCTTCGGCGGTGAGACGCTTCTTGTTGCTGTCCGCCGGCGGCATCAGCTCGTCGTCGTCGTGCGCGTCAATGCGATGCCACAACTCGCTGGCTTCCGGGTCGCCGGGCACGATCACCGCGTAGCCGCCGCGATCGGCGATGGCATCTTCGCGCAAGTCGAGGCGCAATTCTTCCTGCCGCGAGGCCGGATCCGGGCCGTGACACTTGAAGCAGCGGTCTGACAGAATCGGCCGGATGTCGCGGCCGAAGCGCACCGGCTCCGGAGTCGCGGAGGCGGATTCCGGCGCGGCCGGCGTCATCAGCGCGGCGCCGGCGGCGGCGCCGGCCAAAGCCAGGCTGCCGAGGATCTGCGGGAGGGTTTTCAGGGAGGCCATCAGGAGGCGGCGCGAACCTCCACCATCCTAACCAAGGAGTGAAGCCCTGCGGTCAAAGTCGTACCATGGAGACATCTTGAGTGAAATGCTCGCAGCCTTCCTTCTCGCCGTTGCATTCCCCGCGCCGGACGCGCACTTCTTGCAGGATCCGGCGGTCGCGATCCTGGAAGGGAAGGGCGCCGAACTCCAGCAAACCTGGCTGGAATCCCGGGTGCGCGCATACGCCAGCCGGCCGCCGCCGAAGCCGATGGAGCGGGCCGGCCGCAAGGATCTTGACCGGCGCCACCTGATGCGCGGCCTGGGCCTGGATCCGGAGCCGGAGCGCACTCCCCTCAACGCGCGCGTCACCGGCGTCTTGCAGCGCGAGGGTTACCGCATCGAGAAAATCGCCTTCGAGAGCCGCCCGGGATTCTGGGTCACGGCCCATCTCTACGTGCCGGCGGGCGAGGGCATCTTCCCCGTGATTCTGAATCCGCACGGCCACTGGGGTTGGAAGAAGACCGAGCCGGTGGTGCAGACGCGGCTGATCGCGCAGGCGCGCCACGGCTACCTCGCGATGATCGTGGACTCGCCCGGCGGATCGTTCGAGGGCGGCCGTCCGATCGAGCGGCGCCAGCAGGGATCGCACAACGACTGGCGGCTGGCGATGAGCGCCGGCACCACCACCGGCATCTACGTGTGGGATCTGATGCGCGCGCTCGACTATCTGGAGACGCGGCCGGAGGCGGACATGACGCGCATCGGCATCACCGGCGCCAGCGGCGGCGGCACGGCGACGGTCTACACCTTCGCCGCGGATGCGCGCATCGATTGCGCGGTGCCGGTGGTCTACGCCACGAGCCTGGCGGTGAATCCGCACAACGGCTGCCTCTGCAATCACGTTCCCGGCACGCTGCGCATCGGCGACCGCGCCGACGTGCTGGCGCTGCGCGCTCCGGCGCCGGTGCTGGTGATCGGCGCGACGGACGACTCGGAATTCCCGCCGGCCGGCACCATGCTCACGGGGGAAAAGTTGAAGACGCTGTGGGCTCAGGACGAGACGCCGGGCGCCGCCGACGCCGTCAACGCGGTGGTGTTCCCGGGGCCGCACGATTACGGCAAGGCCATGCGCGAGACCGCGATGGGCTTCTTCGATCTGCATCTGAAGGGCGTCGGCGACGGCTCGCCAGTGCCCGAGCCGGAGATCAAGACCGAGCCGCCCGACGCCGCCGAGCTGGTGGTGCTGCCGGAGTGGCCGCAGGACTCTCTGACGATGCTGCAAATCGCGCGCGCCAACCTGAAATCCTCGCGCATCGGCCGTTCGGGCCCCTTCTGGAAGGGCGCGGAGATCGAGGCGACCGAGCCGATTGTCAAAGTGGTCCTGGACGACGCCGAGCGCGAGTGGCTGCGCTGCAGCGCCACCGGAATGATTGACATGCCGGCCATCGTGTGGAAGGCCCACGGCACGCCGCGCGGGCTGCTCTACCTGCTGGACGACGGCGGCAAGGACGCGGCCGCCGCGCGCTTCGACGCGCGCGCGCTGGCCGAGGCTGGCTATCTGTGCGTCGCGGTGGATCTGCCCGGCGTCGGCGAGCTGACGGGAATCGACCAGCGGCTGGCGAACTACCTGGGCTGCGGTCCGATGCCGATCGCCGCCACTCACCTGCCCTACCTGCACGCGCTGCTGCTGCAGCAGCGTCCCGCCTGGAGCGAACTGCCGGTCGGCATCCTGGCGGCCGGGCCCTATCTCACGACGGCGCTGACGCTGAAGCCGACGTGGGACGACATGGGCGTGAAGGCGGCGGTCTGCCTCGACGCGATCGAGAGCTGGGAAGAGGTCTTCGATCGTGAGACCACCGAACTGGCCGCGCAACCCTTCGCGGCGCAGGGCCGCGCGCTGGCCGGCCTGCGCCGTAATTCGCGCACGCCGTTGACGACGGTGTTCCGCGGCCAGACGGCGCCGGACTGGCAGGCGGCGCTGGCCGCGGCCATGCCGGAACGGTGATCGGCCCGAGCCGCTAGCGGAATTCGGCCAGCAGATCGGCGACCAAGCGCTCCATCGCGGGGCCTTGGGCGCCGTCGTTGCAGGCGGCAAGGATCGCCAGGTCCAGCTCGGGAATCAGCCAGATCACCGCGTACCACATGGTGTTGCTGCCGGAGTGGCCGAGCAGGCGCACGGGCGGATCGCCGGCCGAGCCGGCAATCCAGCCCATCGCGTAGCGGGCGCGGCCGGATTCGGGCGCGGGCGCGTGCAGGCGCGCGAAGGAATCCTTTCCCAATTCCGGCTGATCGGCGCGGGCGCCGCGCAGATGGAAGCGCGCGTACTTGGCCCAGTCCTCGAGCGTCAGGTGCACGCGGCCGGCCGGGGTGATGGCGGCGGGATTGTCAGAGCCGTGCCCGGGCGGAATGGCGCGGCCGCGGGCGTCATGGCCCCAAGGCGCGTCCGCCTTCTCGGGCTCCGTGACGGATCCGGGCGCGCCGAAGCCGGCCGAGGTCATGACGAGCGGCGCGAACAGGCGCGCGCGCAGCAGCTCTTCGTAGGGAGAGCCGGCGGCCTTCTCGAGCATCGCGCCGGCGATGGAGAAGCCTGCGTTGGAATAGACGTAGGCGGTGCCGGGCGCTTTTTCCGGCGGCAAGGCCGTGAGAGTGCTCACCAGCAGCAGGCGCTGGTCGAAAGACGTGAGATCGTTCTTCCAGAAGCGGCTCCACAGTTCGGGGTGCACAGTGAGCAGATCGCCGACGGCGCCCGAGGTGTTGCTGAGCAGGCGCGCGAGCGTGGCTCTCTGCCACGCCGGATCCATCTGCTCCGCCAGGTCAGGGAAGATCGTCGCGGGCGTCGCCTCCCAAGCGATCGTGCCGTCGGCCGCGAGTATGGCCGCGAGCGTGGCGGTCATGGACTTCGTGCAGGAGCCGACGTGCCAGCGGTCCTCGAGCGTGGCCGGCACCGCGCCGCCGCGCACGCGCACGCCGGCGACGCCGGCGGCGACGGTCCGATCCCCCCGCGACACCAAGGCCGCCACGGCCGGCATGCCGTGCTGCTGCACGCGCTCGGCGAGCAGGGGCCCGAGGTCGCGGACCGCCGGCGGCGGATCCTGGAGGAGCAGGGCGAGGGCGGCGAGCAGCACGGTCCGGGATGATGCCATGCGCGCGCCGGATTTATCCTTGCATCATTGCGCAAGTGTGCTAGAGTATTCCCATGCGCCGAACCCGCGCCGCCGCCCCCGCCTGCGCTCCGCTGCCCGACCCGGCCTTCTTCCAGGCCCTGGCGGACGCCAATCGCCTGAGCCTGGTCGGCCGCCTGGCGATGGCCCGCGCGCCGCTCACCGTCGGCGAGGCCAGCGAATGCTGCGGCGTGCACCTGTCCGGCGCCTCGCGCCACCTCGCCATCCTGCGCCGCGCCGGCATCGTCAGCGCGGCGCGCAGCGGGCGCGAAGTGCGCTACGCCCTCGAAACCCGCGCCCTGGCCGCCGCTCTGCGCGACCTGGCCAGTCTGCTCGAATCCTGCTCCTGCGCGGCCGCGCCGCGCGCTCCGCGCAAAAAATGAACACCTCTCCTCTGCACGAATCCGTTTCGAAATCCTACACCGAAGCTCTCGCGCGCCGCGAGGCGGGCGGCAGCGGCTGCTGCGGTCCGGCTTCCTGCGCCGAGCCCGCGCCGGCCGGCTCCACCCCCGCCGCCGGCTCCTCCTTCGGCTGCGGCAATCCGCTCGCGCTCGCCGGCGTGCGCCCGGGCGACGTGGTGCTCGATCTGGGCAGCGGCGCCGGCGACGACCTGATCGTCGCCGCCGGCATGACCGGCCCGACCGGCCGCGTCATCGGCGTGGACATGACCGACGCGATGATCGCGGCGGCGCGCGCCAATCTGGCGTTGGCCGGCGTGGCCAACGCGGAGGTGCGCAAGGGTCTGATCGAGGCTCTGCCCGTCGCCGACGGCAGCGTGGACTTCGTGATCTCCAACTGCGTCATCAATCTGGCGCCGGACAAGGACGCGGTGTTCCGCGAGTTGGCGCGCGTGCTCAAGCCCGGCGGCCGCTTCTCGATCTCTGACATCGTGGCCGAGGAACTGCCGCAAGCGCTGCGCGCCAGCGCTCGGGCGCACGCCGCCTGCCTGGGCGGCGCCATCTCCGAAGCCGACTATCTGGCCGGCATGCGCGCCGCCGGCTTGACCGACCTGCAGGTCGCCGACCGCTACGCCTACGACGCCGACACTCTCGTGGCGCTTGCCGAAAGCGACTTCGGCGGCTTGGAATTGCCGCCCGCCGATTTGCGCGACCTGGCGGCGGCGGCCGCAGGCAAAGTCGTGAGCGCGCGCTTCACGGGCGCCAAGGCCGCATCCTGCTGCGAGCCGGCCCCGCGCGGCTGCTGCACCTGAGCCAGCGTTTCGAGCAGGGCGCCCGCGGCGCGTTGCCGCGCGGCGCCGGCCTCGGCCTGGGCCGCGCGAATCAGGTCGGTGACGGAGACGATGCCGACGAGTCTGTCTTCCTCGTCCACCACCGGCAGCCGATGGACTTGCGAAGTCGCCATCACGCCCAGCGCGGTGTCCACGTCGTCGGTCGCGCGGCAGGCGGTGGCGCCGTTGGACATCGCGCGATGCACGGGCATGTCCTGCAGCCGCAGGCCCTGCGTGTAGGCGGCCATGCAGGCGTCGCGGTCGGTGAGCATGCCGATCACGCGCCGGCCCTCGTCCACCACCGGGACGCAGCCGCAGTCGTGCTCCCACATGATGCGCGCGGCTTCGTTCATGGAATCGTCCGGCCGGCAGGTCTGGACGCTGCGATTCATGAGTTGTTGGATTTGCATTTTCCTTGTCCGGTCGATCGCGGGGTGAGAAGAGCGTGAAAGATCTTCCTGCACCCTATACCTTGCTCCGAAAATAGCAAGCAGGCGCGAAAATCCGGCGGAGTGGGCGTGAATACAGAAGTCGCGCGTCGTTCGGCTGACTATCCTGGAAACATGCCCCGTGCGTCCAAGGACCCTCTGCGCGAGAAGGTCGAGAAAATCTGTCTCGCCCTGCCGAACACCAAGGTCACGATGACCTGGGGCAAGCCGCACTATCGCGTGGGCGAGAAGATCTTCGCTGGCTACGGCGAGGAGAACGGCGCGCCGACCCTGGGCTTCAAACTGGACAAGAAGCAGGCCGCCGCGCTGGTGAAGAAGCCGGGCTTCGCGCCTGCGCCCTACGTCGGCCGGCACGGCTGGGTCAGCATGGACCTCTCGCGCGTCAAATCGGCGGCGGCCTGGGCCAAGGTGAAGGGCTACGTCGCCGAAAGTCACGCGCTGATTTCGGGTTGCTGACCCGAAATCACACCTAGGATGGGGCCATGCTCGCCCTTTGCATCGCCGCCGCGCTGGCCCTTTCCTCCCAGCAGCAAGTTCACTATCTGGACAGCCTGCCCGATCTCGGCTTCGGCGGCGCATCCGCCGCCTACGGCATCAACGAATCCGGCATCGCCGTGGGCTTCGCGCGCGGCAGCGCGGGCCGTGACGTGCCGGTGCGCTGGCTGCGCGGCCAAGTCAAAGAGCTGACCATGATGCCGGGTGATCAGTCCGGCGTGGCGCTGGCCGTCAACGATTCCGGCGCGGCGTGCGGCCAGTCCACCGGCTTCGGCACGCTGCGGGCGCTGGTGTGGAAGAACGGCACCGTGCGCGATCTTGGCAATCTCGGTGGGCGCGGCGCCAAGGCGCTGGCGCTCAACGACTTCGGCGTGGTGGTCGGCGAGTCCTACCCGCGGGGCGGACTGTTGCCGCACGCCTTCCGCTGGGACGCCGCGACGGGCGTGATGACGGATCTCGGCACGCTCGGAGGCTACTACTCCTCGGCGAATGCGGTGGATGACGCCGGCAACGTGTACGGAATGTCAGAGGACAACCGCCGCGACCGCAAGGCGGTGTGCTGGCCGGCCGGCGGCGGCCCGCCGATCTTGCTCGACCCAGCCAACCTGCTCGACGAAACTTCCGCCGCGCGCAGCTGCACGCGCAACGGCGTGGTCGCCGGCGACGGCATCGGCTACCCCGCGGGCCCCAAGGCGTTCACCTGGACATTGGCCGGCGGACTGCAGATCCTGCCGAATCCGCCCGGCGCGCTGGCCTTGCGCGCCTACGACCTGAGCGCCGCAGGTACCGTTCTGCTGCGGGACATCTACGACGTCATCTGGGTCTACGACTTGCACGCCGGCACCTGGCTGCGCCCGAACCTGCGCATTCCGCCCCACCCGCGCGCGCGCGTGGACGCGGCCTTCGAGATCAACAGCGCCGGCCAGATCGCGGGGCGCGGCCTGGATTTCGTCACCGGCGAGGCGCGTGCGGCCTGGATCCTGTCGCCGGCGCCCGGCGGCCTCGGCCTCGGCGAGCCGGTGCCGGCGCGCGCGGGAGTTGACAATGCTCTGGGCGCCGCCGGCGCGCGGCCGGGCGCGACCTTGCAGCTGCTTGCCAGCCTGGATGCCGGAAGCACGCACGTGCCCGGCTGCGGCAATCTGACGTTGGGAATGCTGTTCCCGCGGCGGATCGACGCGCAGATCGCCGACGCGCGCGGCGTGGCCGTGTGGCCGCAGGTGCGGGTTCCCGCGATCCTGGCCGGCCGCCGCCTGCTGCTGCAGGCGCTCGACGTGCCCGGGTGCCGCGCCAGCAACGTCGCGAGCACAGATTTCCGCTGATCAGGTCAGCGGCGCGGGCGGCGGCGGAGGCGCGCTCGGCGGCACGTGCACGTCGGCCGCCATCTTGACCGTCTTCCAACTGCCGCGCCGGAACAGCACGATGCCGGAGACGGCGAAGATGCTCTCGGCGATGCACACGGACCAGAACACGCCGACCGGGCCCATGCCCAGCGGCATGGCCAGGATCCAGGCCAGCGGCACTTCGAGCAGCCAGAAGCAGAAGAAGTGCATCCAGGTCGGCGTGACGGTGTCGCCGGCGCCGTTGAAGCCCTGCACCGTGGCCATGCCCCAGGCGTAGAAGATGTAGCCGTATGACAAGGTCCGAAGCGCCGCCACGGCGACGGCCGCGGTCTCGGGATCGGTCGTGAAGATGGCGACGATCTGCGGCGCCAATGTCAGAAAAACGACGGTCACCGCGCCGAGGAAGCACATCGTCCACAACCCCGTCAGCCACACCGCGCGCTCGGCGCGCTCGGGCTGCCCGGCGCCGAGATTCTGGCCCACCAGCGTGGCGGCGGCGTTGCTGAAGCCCCAGGCCGGCAGGAACGCGAAGACCACGATGCGGATCGCGATGGTGTAGCCGGCCAGCGCCGAGGCGCCGAAGGGCGCGACGACGCGCATCAGGAAGACCCACGAGGTCGTGGCGATCAGGAATTGGCCGATGGTGCCGGCCGAGAGCCGCAGGATTTCCTTCAGGATCGGCGGCTCGATGCGGAACGCCGGCCCCTTCAGCGTGAGGCGGCCGCGGCCACTGCGCAGCATCCAGAATTGATAGATCACGCCGGTCGAGCGGCCGATGCACGTGGCGAGGGCCGCCCCGGTCAGGCCCATCGCGGGAATCGGGCCCCAGCCGAAGATCAGGATGGGGTCGAGAACGATGTTGATCAGGTTGGCGAGACCGAGCGTGCGCATCGCCAGCGCCGCGTCGCCGGCGCCGCGAAAGATGCCGTTGCCGAGGTGCAGCAGCATCACGATCACGTTGAGGCCGAGGATCAGCCGCGTGTAGCCGCTGCCTTCGGCAATCACCGTTTCTGACGCTCCCATCAGGCCGAGCAATTGCGGCGCCAGGAACAGGCAGGGCAGCCCCACCAGCAGGCCGGCGCCGAGGCCCAGCGCCAGCGCGCTGGTGGCGGCGCGGACGGCTCCATCACGATTCTTCTCGCCGATGCGCCGCGCCACGAGCGCCGTGGCCGCCATCGCGAAGCCGAAGCCCAGCGCGTAGACGATGGTCAGCATCGCCTCGGTCAGGCCGACGGCGGCGACCGCGTCGTCGCCCAGGCGCGCGACGAAAAAGACGTCCACGATGGCGAAGGAGGACTCCATCGCCATCTCCAGAACCATCGGGATCGCCAGCAGCCAGATGGACCGGCTGAGCGGATGGGTGGTGAAGTCGAGTTCCTTGCCGCGGAGGGAGTCGCGGACCTCGGACCAAAATGTGGCGGCCAAGCGCAGAATTCTAGCCCCGCCCGCCGATAGCATCCTAGACGGATGAGTTTCGAAATCGTGTTCGTCCTGGTGCTGCTGGCCGCAGCGCTGGTGCTCTTCGTGAAAGAGTACTTTCCGCCCGACGGAGTGGCGATCGGCTGCGTGGTGGCCCTGGTGGCTGCGGACATCATCACGCCCAAGGAGGCCTTCGGCGCATTCGGCAACGAGGCGCTGATCACCGTGGCCGCGCTCTTCGTGGTGGCGGCCGGCCTGATCCGCACCGGGGCGGTGGATTTTCTCGGGCGCAAGATCCTGACCTATGCCAAGGGCAGCGAGGCGAAAACCTTGATCGCGCTGATGCTGGCGGCAGCCGCCTGCTCGGCCTTCATCAACAACACGCCGATCGTGGTCGTCTTCCTGCCGATCGCGCTGACGCTCGCCGCCGCCACCGGCACCCCCGCCTCCAAACTGCTGATGCCGCTGTCCTTCGCGACCATCGCGGGCGGCATGTGCACGGTCATCGGCACTTCCACCAACGTGCTGGTTTCCGCGGCTCTCCCGAAATACGACATGGAGCCGCTGCCGCTGTTCGCGCCGCTGCCGCTGGCGCTGATCGGCCTGGCGATGACCGTGATTTACATGGCCACCATCGGGCGCCGGCTGCTGCCTTCGCGCACCGGCGTGGTGACCGCCACCAGCGGCGGCGCAATCGTGGACTACGTGACGGAGCTGGAAGCCACGCCCGGCAGCCCGTTGTTGGGCCTGCCCATCGCCGATCTGGTGCGCGTCGGCCAAGAGCGCGGCCTGACCTTGGTGCAGGTGATCCGCGACGAGTACATCTACGATCCCGCGGCGCAGGATCTGAAATTCGAAGCCGGCGACGTGCTGGTGGCGCAAGGCGACGCGGCGGCGCTGCACGGGCTACTGCGCGTGGACGGATTGAAAATTGCCGCGGAACTCGCGCATCCGGAATTCCAGGCGCGCGGCAAGGAAGTGACGCTGGCCGAGCTGCTGATCCGCCCGCCCTCGACCGCCATCGGCGAGCGCGTGCGGGACCTGAATCTGTACTCGCGCCACGGCGTGGCGGTGATCGCGGTGCAGCGCCACGGGCTGCACATTCGCGAGAAAGTCGCGGATCTGCGCTTGAAGATCGGTGACATCCTGCTGGTGATGGCGGAGCCCTCCTCGCTGAAGGGCCTGCACGAAGCCCGCAACTTCCTGCTGATCGAAGGCGCGAACGAACAGGTGAAGCTGCCGCACAAGGCGGGCTTCGCCATCGCCATCGCGCTCGGAATCATCGGCGTGGCGGCCCTGGAAGTGCCCCAACTGCCGATTTCGATCCTGTCGGTGGCCGGAGCGATCGCGATGGTGCTCTTCGGCGGCCTGAGTTCGCGCGACGCCTACCGCGCGCTGGATCTGCCCGTGCTGGTGCTGATCGCCGGCACCATTTGCCTTGGCCTGGCGATGGAGAAAAGCGGCGCGGCGGCGTGGATTGCCGGCGGGCTCGTCGAAACGGCGGCGCCCTTGGGCGGCATCGGCATCTTGTCCATCATTTATCTGATCACCAACGTGCTCACGGCTCTGATCTCCAACAACGGCTCGGCGCTGCTGATGCTGCCGATTGCGCTGGCCACGGCGGAGGCCGGCGGCATGAGCCCGACGCCCTTCATCCTGTGCATCATGTTCGCGGCTTCGATCGACTACTCGACGCCGATCGGCTATCAGGTCAACACGATCATCTACGGCCCGGGCGGCTACCGCTTCTCCGACTTCGTCAAAGTGGGCGGCCCGCTTAACCTGCTGTGGTGGATTCTGGCCTCGGTGATGATTCCGGTGTTCTGGCCGCTCTATCCGGCTTGATCAGCGCGCTTCCTCGAAGCGAAAACTCCGCGCGAGCTCGTCGCGCAAGGGGCGCGGCGCGTCCGGCGCGTGATTCAGCACCAGCAGCCAAGTCGCTCCGGCGCTCTCGAAGGCATAGATCTCCTGCATGAAGGGCAGGTCCGTGCGGCCGCTGATGGCGCGCCCGGTGATCGTCAATCCGTCCAGCGTCAAGGAGCAGGAGCCGGCGTCGGCGCTGCCCGCCTTCAGGGAGTTCTGGAAATAGAGCTCGCGGTGGTGCGCGGCTCCGCCGGTGCCGCGGTGACGCTGCAGCATCAGGAATTCTCCGTCCTGCATGACGTGCCACCAGCAAAACTCGGGGACGTGAGTCGCGGCCAGGAATTGCGCGCCGTCCGGGTAATCGAAAGAGAGGGCTCCCGCCAAGGCAAAGCGGCGCGTGGGCATGCGATCGAGCCGGCACTCCGCTCCCGCGGCGGATGCGGGCAGGCGGAATTTTTCGCCCAGGATCACGGGCGCGCTCCAGTCTCCGGCCTGCAGCCGGAATCGCTCAGGCGGCTCGACCGACTCCTGGTCCGGCAGCCGCGGCGGATGGACGACGATGGGATCCTGCGGAAGAGCCAGGGCGAAGATCAGGAGGCAGGCGGCACAGCGCATGGAGAATGGACGACGACGCCGTCCGAGCCTTGGCCGGATCTTGCCCCGCCGCCGAGATTATCATGAAAGAATGCGACTGATCGCCTCCGCCATGATCCTTGCGCTCGCCTCCTGCGCCAACTCCGTTCCCAACACCCCGATGCCCGCGGGCATGCAGATGCCGCCGCCGGCTCCGGCCCTGGATCAACACGTCTGGCTGCAGCAACTGGTCGGCGATTGGAAGGTGACGTACGAGGTTCCGACGGACACCGGCGCGGAACCGATGCAGATGGAAGCCCGTGCCAGCACCCGCAAGGTCGGCGAGTTGTGGATCCTGGTCGAGGGCAGCGCCAACTTCGACGGCCAGACGTTCAGCTCCTTCATGACGCTGGGCTACAGCCCCAGTCAGGAGGCGTTCACCGGCACCTGGGTGGATTCGATGCAGACGCAGCTGTGGATCTACCGCGGCTCTCTGGACCCGACCGGCAAAATTCTGACCCTCATCTCCGAAGGCCCGTCCATGGGCGACGCCAGCGTCATGACCGAGTTCCGCGACGTGATCGAGCTGAAGAGCAAGGACCAGTACCTGCTCAGCTCCTCGGTCAAAGGACCGGACGGCGCCTGGATGCCGATCATGACGGCGACCTACCAGCGCCGCTGATCGTCCAGCTCAACCCGTCTGACTTGTCATAAGCCGAGGGCCTTGGCCACGCCCGCGCCGTAGGCCGGGTCGGCTTTGGCGCAGTTCGCGACGTGCCTGCGCTTGATCTCGACCGGCGCGTCGCCCATCGCGCGCGCGGTGTTGTCAAAGAGAATTTGCTGCTGGGCCGGGGTCATGATGCGGAACAGCTTGCCGGGCTGCGAGTAGTAGTCGGCGTCGTCCTTGCGGAAGTCCCAGTGCGCGGCGGCGCCGCTCAGCGCCAGCGGCGGCTCGGCGAAGGACGGCTGCTGCTGCCATTCGCCGGAGGAGTTGGGCTCGTAGCCCAGCGTGCCGCCGTGGTTGCCGTCCACGCGCATCGCGCCGTCGCGGTGATAGCTGTTCACCGGGCAGCGCGGGCGGTTGACCGGAATCTGATGGTGATTCACGCCCAGCCGGTAGCGTTGCGCGTCGCCGTAGGAGAAGAGCCGGCCCTGCAACATCTTGTCCGGCGAGAAGCCGATGCCCGGCACGACATTGGCGGGATTGAAGGCGGCTTGCTCGACGTCGGCGTGGTAGTTCTCAGGGTTGCGGTTCAGCTCCATCACCCCGACTTCGTGCAGCGGGTAGTCCTTGTGGAACCAGACCTTCGTCAGATCGAAGGGGTGATAGGGGCACTTCGCGGCGTCCGCCTCCGGCATGATTTGGAAGAACATCTTCCAGCGCGGGAACTCCTTGCGCTCGATCGCCTCGAAGAGATCGCGCTGATGGCTCTCGCGGTCCTGCGCCACGATGGCCGCCGCTTCCGCATCCGTCAGATTCTTGATCCCCTGCTCGCAGCGCAGGTGGAACTTGACCCTGAAGCGCTCGTTCTTCGCGTTGATGAAGCTGAACGTGTGGCTGCCGAAGCCGTGCATGTGCCGGTAGCTCGCGGGAATG
>CAYVPL010000031.1:0-16142 GCA_964453755.1 uncultured Planctomycetales bacterium | reverse complement strand
CGCGGCGCCCAGGCCGTCGAAATCCTTCGACGACTGGATCTTGGCGAAGGCCGCCTTGATCGCGGCCGGCGTCATGGACTGCAGCCACAGCCGCGACACCGGCTTGCCCACGCCGATGTGCTCCTCGATCTCGCGGAAGATCAGCTCGCCTTCGCGCGCCGCGTCGCAGGCGTTCACGATTTCCTCGACGTCCTTGCGTTCGGCCAGGCGCTTCAGCAGCCGCAGCTGGTTGGTCTGCCCTTTGCGCGGCCGGCGCTCGAATTTCTCCGGCAAAATCGGCAGGCTGGCCAGGGACCAGGCCTTCAGGGCCGGGTCGTAGTCCTCAGGCTGCGCCAATTCCAGCAGGTGGCCCACGGCCCAGGACACCAGGTGGTCCGGGCCCTCCCAGTAGCCGTCCTGCTCCTTGAAGGTGCCCGGCAGGGCGCGGGCCAGGTCGGCGGCGACGCTCGGTTTCTCGGCGATGACGAGTTTCATGAACGGGTTTCCGGCCGCCCGGCTGCCGAAGGGCTGCTTTGCGGACGGAAAAGGGCCGAGTTTAGGCCAGCGGCAGGATTTTTCGATGCCGGCCAGCCGCGACGCGCCTCAGAAGGTTCTAACCCCGGCGCCAGTCCCACTCAAGCAGCAAGTCCAATTCGGCCGAAAGGCCGAAAGCCGTTGCCATGGGCCGCCACCTCCCCCTGATCGAAGCCGTCACCGCCGTCGCCCTCATCGGGGCGGTGGCCATCCTGACGGCGTTGCCGGGCACCCGCGCGGCCGAGGCCGAGGTCCACCCCGAGCTCCAGGACGGCTTGGGCGTGCTGCGCACCGCCATCTTCCGCTTCAGCATGGAGCACGATCCGGGCGGCCGCGAACTTCTGCTGCCGGGCCTCGACGGCGCCGACGTCACGGCGCAACTGCTCGGCTCCAGCCGGCGCGACGGCAGCACCGAGAGCGCCGCCGCCGCCGGCCGCGACAACCGCTGGTACGGCCCCTACCTCGACGCGGTTCCGGTCAACCCTGTCAACGGCAAGGACACCATTCGCGCCATGCCGCCCGGCTATCTGGAGCCGGTCTTCAACGGCAGCGCCGGCTGGGTCTACGTGCCGGAGACCGGAGAAATCTTCCCCGACCTGACGGGGCAGACGCCCGCGGAGTGAGAACTCCGCGTAAAGAGTGCTTTCGTGACATATTTTCGTGAGGGTGAGGGCTCATGCCAAAAGCATGAGCCCTTTTTTCGTTAGAAGTCGAAGGCGGCGCGCAGCGCGAAAATGGTCAGATCGTCGGCGGCGTCCAGCTCGGGCTTGGTGACGTCAAACATCATCCGCGCGTAACTGTTGAGATACCAGTTCAGCGCCAGGCTCATGACCGTCATGTCGTCGGTGGCGCCGGCCTCCGTCAAGTCGAGGGTGCTGAAGCGCGCCGCCAACTCGAAGGCGCCGATGCCGCCGTCGCCGGCGTCGGAAGTCACCTGGACGCGGTCCCAGACGCCGTCCTTGGCCTTGTAGCCGCGGCTCTCGCCGGTGGCGAACCAGCCGGCCTGCACGGACATGCCGTCCATCGAGGCGTCGGTGCCGCCGGTGGAGGCGCTGGCGTCTGACATCTGCCACTCGAACATGCCGTGGAAGGGCCCTTCCTGGAACGCCACTTCGAGGCCGAGCAGAGTGGTGCTGTCCACCATCATCGCCGCGGACGTGAAATAGGCGGGAACGAGGTGGTTTTCCGGATTGGCTTTGTAAGAAACCGTGCCGTCGGGATTGCGCCAGGATCCCGCGACGCCGACGTGGAGCAGGCTCTTGCCGCCGTCCTGGATCCACGGCCGGTAGACGAAACGGCCGGTGGCGCTGTAGGCCTCGTTGGTGGTGGCGCCGGTCGAGTCCGCCTCGCGGAACGCGCCGACCGTCCAATTCATCGCGTCGCCGCCGTCGGCCAGGGCCAGACCGACGTTTCGCGACGGAGCGAAGGCATCGGACACCGTGCTGCGCTCGAGGAAGGTGATGTAGTTGGCGGATCCCAGCGCGTCCATGCCGAAAGGCTCCTTGAAGTGGCCGAGCTTCCACGCGCCGTATCCGGCGCCCGTGAACTCCATGAACACGTCGTTCACCGCGGTGGAGCCGCCGGCGAAGTCGAATTCGGCCTTGTAATGCAGTTCTTTGCTCAGGTCGCCCATCGCGCCCAGGCGCACGCGCCGGAATTCATGGCCGTCCTCGATCTCCGTGGCCAGCGCGGCCTCGGTGTCCTCGCCGCCGGCGGTGAAGAGCCAGTCGCTCTGCACGCGGCCGAAGACTTTCAGAGTGCGCTCGGCGGCGGTGCCCTGGAAGAAGGAGAAAGGATCAGCCGGCGCGAGGGCGGGCTCTTGCTGCAGCAGGAGAAGCGTGGTGAGGAGCATCTCGGAAGGAAAGAATGGAAGGGCGGGTGTGAGAGGCGCCGGCGACTAATTCCGGTAGCTCTCGTGACAGGCCGAGCAATTCTTTCTCAGCGCGGCGAAGCGCAGCTCGGCTGCTGCAGTATCGCCGGCAGCGAGCGCCGCCTGCAAGGCCTGGGCCTCCTGCTGGCCGGCCAGGAGCAGCCGCGCGAAGTCGGCGTCGGCCTGCTGCTCGGGGGTGAGCACCCCGGACAAGGAGGCGAGCATTTCGGCCAGGATCTTGGCCTCCTGCGCCGGCAGTAAATCCGGATGGTCCGCCGGAATATTCCACGATTCAGCCTGGATCAACTTCAGGCGGTCCCAGGTGCGGTCGATTTTCGCCATGCCCGCCGTGAAATCCCCCACCGGCGCGATCTCGTGCAAGGCCGGCATCGGCGCGCCGGGCGCCGGCGGCGTCCACGTCTCGATGTCGCGCCACAGTCCCTTGTACTTGGGATCGGTCTCGGCGAAGCGCATCAACTCGGCCGCTTCCGGCCCGGAGCAGCCGGTCTCGAGGCGCAGCGCGATCGCCGCGGCCGCCGGCCCGCGATGCTGGCCGTGATGGCAGTGGAAATAGATCGGCCCGGACGTCTGCTCCATGACGCTCGCGATCTGCAGCGCCGCTTCTTCCGGCACGCCGTCGTAGCCGAAGGGCACGTGTACGTAGCGCATGCCGTAGCGGCGGGCCGTTTCGACGTCGGGCCGGGCGCCGTCCACGCTGACGATGGTCTTGACCCCGCGCGCTGCCAGCGCCTTGAAGAAGGCCTCGTCGCCAGCCTCGGGCGCGGCGCCGCTCAGAATCCGCGGCGAAGCCTGGATCAGGTGATGAACGGCGGGATCGTCGACGTGCCGCATCCCGCTGAATTCGGGGCCGGAGGCGGCCTCGTCCTGCTCGGCGGAACTGGCGCACGAGAGCGCCCACGCAGCTGCCAGAATCACGCTGATCCGTCTCATGGATGCACCTTCACGGCAAGTCCCGTGCCAGTCCATGCAGGATGCGGAGGGCCGCCCATGTTCCGGGCCAGGAACAGAACAGGCTGATGCATCAGCCGCGCAGGGCCCCTTCCCACCGCGCCTGCGCCTGGCCGGACTCCAGAGCCTCGTGCGCTCGGGACACGCCCTCGGCCAGCGACAATTTCTCGTCGAGCAGGCTCAGAATGATGGCGGCGCCCAGCGCCGCGACGGCCGCCTGAGACGAGCCGCCGCCCAACAGCGCGGTGCGCATGCCGGCCAGCGCCGCCTGCCGGCGATCGCCGTCGCCGGTCAGCGCCGGCTCCGTGTCTTGATGGACTCCGTAGTCCTCGGGCCGCAGGCGCAAAGGCGTGTTCATGCCGTCGTGCAGGCGCAAGCCGCGCGTCGGCCGCGAGAGCGCCGCGTCGATCGAGCCCTCCACGCCCTGCACGATCAGAGCCTGCGCGTGGCCGAGCAGCTGCAGCGCCTCGCCGGCGCGCCCCAACACTGGCCCCGGCATGGCGGCGACCACGACCCGGCAGCCCGGCGGCAGCAGCAGCTTCGCGATCACGTCGGGCAGCAGGCGCAGGCCGAGCTCGGTCTCGGTGTCGAGCAGGGGCTGCCAGCCGGAGTCCGCGAGGGTCGGCCGCCAGCAGGCGAGCCCGTGCCGCTCCAGCGAGGACTCGGCAGCGGCCGGATCGCCGGTCAGCCGGCCGCCGGCGGCGCACCAGACGTCGCCCAGCGTCACTCCCCCCCCCGCCACGCCGTCGGAGGCCTGCACCAGCACGCGCGCGCCGCAGGCCGCGGCCGCGGCCGCTGCGGCGAGACCCAGGGGGGGGGAAAGATGCTTGCCGCGCCGGCTGGTCGAGAGCACGACGGCGCCGACCGGCAGCTGCGGAAATTTCGCGCGCGCGCGCGCCGCTTGCGCGCAGCCGGCCAGTTCTTCCGCGGTCGGACCCTTGGCGCGCAGGGCGAGCAGCATGGCGGTGGTCCGCGTGGGCGAAACGCCGCCCTGAAGAATGCTCGAATAAACCCATTCCGCCTCTTCGAGCGTGAGATGCCGCGGCGCGCGCCCCGTGATGGCGCCGCCCACTTTGTCGAGCAGCGCGCGGAACCGGTCTTCCATGAGAATCAGCGCTTGCGTTCTTCGCGGAGGCGGGCCAGAACTTTGGCGGCGTGGCCCTTCACCCGCACATTGTCCCACGAAACGGCGATCTTGCCAGCGGGATCCACCAAGAAAGTCGAGCGCACGATGCCCATGTAGCTGCGGCCGTAGTTGAGTTTCTCGCGCCAGACGCCGTACTTGGCGGCCACCTTGGAGTCCCGGTCGGAAAGCAGCGGAAAGTTCAACTTGTGGGCGGCGCGGAAGCGCGCGTGGCTCTCGGCCGGATCCGGGCTGAGGCCGAAGATGGCGGCGCCGGCGCGCTGGAATTCGCGCAGATCGTCGCGGAAATCGCAGGCCTCGGTGGTGCAGCCCGGCGTCATGTCCTTGGGATAGAAATAGACCACCACCCACTGGCCTTTGTAGTCGGTCAGGCGGTGCAGCGCGCCGTCGTCGGACTTGAGGCTGAATGCGGGCGCGCGCTGGCCGACCTTGAGAACGTGATTCGCCATGATCGCGGTGCAGATGATGCCGTCGCCCGGCAAATCCCGCCAGAGCGGGACGCGCGCTCAGCGCGAGTCGGTTTTTTCCGGTTCGTCGCCGGCGGGCGGCGGGGCTTCGCCTGCCGGCGCTCCGGCCTGCTGCGTCTCCGCGGCCTTGTGCAGCGCGTCCATCACTTCCTCGACGCTCGCCTCCGGCCGCGGGCGCACGTGGGCGAAGTAGGGCGCCTTGGCCTTGTCGTAGGCGACGCGGCCGTTCACCACAGCCCACTGCACGAAGGTGCGATAGTGGAAGAGATCGCCGTCGGTGATGATGAGGTCGGCGTCCTTGCCCGGCTCGAGCGAGCCGAGGCGGGACTCGACGCCGAGAATTTTCGCCGCGTCCAGCGTCAGCGCGCGCAGCGCGGCCTCCTGCGGCAGGCCGCCGCGGATCGCGAACGCGGCCTCGAGCGGCAGCGTCATCAAGTCGCGGCCGATGATGCCGCCCGTGCTCACGCCCGGTGACTCCGGCAGGATCGCGAACTCGACGCCGTGCTCGTGCAACAGGCGCGCGTTCTCGATGGTCCAGCCGCTCGGCCGGTTGAGGGTGTCGTCGGCCCAATCCTTGTCGCGCGCCGTCAGCACCAGGCGCGCGCCGGTGCGGCCGATGCGTCCGGCCACGGTCCAGGCCTCGCGGCCGCCGAAGATCACGGCCTTCATCGGAAACTCCTCGAGGAAATCGCAGATGGCCAGCAGATCCTTGGCGCCGTCGGCGCTGAAGCGCGCGGTCTTGCGGCCCTCGAGCAGCGCCAGCACGTTCTCGTCCACGCCTTCGGGCTTGGGCTCCTCGCCTTCGGCCCGGTTCAAATCGCTGGCCAGCTTCCAGGCGCGCTGTTCGCGCTGGAAGTCGCGGGCTTTCGCGAATTTCGCGGCCAGGTCGCGCCGGCCGGCCGGCGTGGTCGGCGAGACGTTGAGCTCGATCCAGGGCTGCATCGCCAGCAGGTGGCCGTCCAGGGTGCCGCGCGTCAATTTGACAACCGTGTCGGAGCCCTGCACGCAGGTCAGGCCGCCGGTGAGCGCCAGATCCAGGTTGAGCGAGAAGGGATCGAAGGAGTCGCGGGCGCTCGCGCCGCTGCCGCGGATCAGGCCGCTCGAATTGACGGCGACCAGCCCGGGATAGACGCGCATGCCGCTCGCATCCACGATGCGCGCGCCTTCCGGAACCTGCAGGCCGGCGCCGATGGCGACGATGCGGTCGTTCTTGCACAGCACGGTGCCGCCGCGCACGATGCCCGCCGTGACGGTGTAGACGTCGCCGCCGACGACCGCGAGAAAGGGGCTGTCCGCCGGCGCGGGTGCGGCCGGCGCGGCCGGCGCGGCCGGAGCCGCCGGGGTGGCCGCCGGCTCCTGGAGCGCGAGGGCCAGCAGGTGGATCCAAAGGTTCATCAGCGGGCCTCCTTCGCTTCTTCGCGCTTGCGGTCGTAGACGATGCGGCCGTCGCGCACCACGAAGAGCGCGCGCGCCATCGGATCGAGCGGGTCCCCGCTCCACACCACGAAATTGGCCGGCGCGCCGGCCTTGAGCGCCTGCACCAGCGACTCCTGGCCCAGCGAGCGCGCGGGCTCGAGCGTCATGGCTTCCAGCGCCTTGGCGCGCGGCAGTCCCTCGGCGACGCAGCGCGAGGCCGCGGTGCGCCAATCTTGAAGCGAGCGCAGGCTGTCGGAATCCGGCGAGAGAATCATGCGCTCCAGACCGGCGTGCGTCAGTTCGGCGGGCAGGTTGATGCGGATGCGCGTGAAGGGCAGGAAGGAAATCAGGGCCGGCAGGTCCACGCGCACCTTCGCGGCGGCGATCTCGGCGGCGACTTCGTGGAAGTTCTGGCCGAAGGCGTGGCGCAGCACCAGTTCGTAGGGCAGCTCGCGCTCGCCGAGCACGTCCTTCCAGTGCACCCAATCGGCGGCCGACGCCAGCCACACCTGCGCCAGGCGCTCCTGGCGGATCCACTCGACGATCGCTTGCAGATCGGGAGCGATGGCCGGCGGCTCGAACTTCTCCGGCGGCGCCTTCTCTTCCTTCTCCTGCTTGTCAGGCGCGGGCGGCGCGGCTCCGGCGGCCTTGTCCTTCTCGGCCTGCTCGGCCTTCTCTTTCTGCTTCTTGTCCCACTCGGCGCGCGCCTTCTCCCAGTCGGCGCGGGCCTTCTTCTCCTTCTCGATGGCCTCGTCGGCGTCCTTCAGCGCCTTGCGGATCAAGTCTTTCGATTGCGAACTGGCGGTGATCGTCAGTTTGAGATGCAGGTCGCTCACCAGCGCCGTCGGCTTCGGCCAACCGCCGCCGGCGGCGAGCACCGAAGTGCGCCCGGGCAAGCCGGCGCCCGGCGGATCCACGCCGGCGATCAGCACGCCCTGCTGCAGCAGATCCATTTCCCAGTTCTCGGCGAGCCACAGCGAATCCACCGCGCGCCAGCGGCTGGAGTTCGCCGCGCCGCGCTGATCCTGCACCAGGAAATTCGCGTGCGCCAGCACCAGCGGCGGGCTCGCCACCGCGCCTTGTCCGCGCAGATCGTGCACGCGCGCGCCGTCCGGCACGACCACGGCCTGCCCGATCTTCTCGATCAGGCCTTCGCGTAGCACCAGCGTCACGTCCTCGAGGACTTTGCCGTCGAGCGTCTCGACGGAGTCGAGGCGCCAAACTTCGGCGCGGCCGCGCAATGAATCGGCGGGCTTCGCGGCCTCTTCCTGGCAGGCGGCGGCGGGATGGGCAAGCAGCAGGGCGGCAAACAACATGGCTAGTAGCGCTGTCCGGAGCGAATGTCGTAAACGATCTCGCCCTGCACCAGAACGAGTTGAACGGGGGAACGCGGATCGAGCGGCTGGCCGGCCTTGATCACGATGTCGGCGTCGAGGCCGGGAATCAGGCGGCCGACGCGGTCCTCAATCAAAATCTGGCGCGCCGGATCGCTGTTGATGGACTCCAGCGCCTCCCAGGTGCTGCAGCCCAGGCGCTCGGCCAGCGAGGCCTGCAGGATGAATTCCTCCTGCGGCACGACGCCGGCGTCGGTCTGCACCGACATGTCGGTGTTGCCGGACTTCTCGTAGGCCTCGACCAGCCCGGTGAACTTCTTGTCGGCAGTGGAGCTGAAGTCAAAGTTGCGCGGGCCGATGTTGAGCGGCGCCTGCGTCTTGGCGATGGCGGGCCCGATCATGTGCGCCGAGAAGCAGCAGTGGCTCACCACCACGGGCACTCCGGCCTCGAGCTGAAACATGCGGATCGTGCCGAAGACGTCGCGCGCGCCCGCGGTGTGCACCAGGAAGGGATGCTCCTCGCGGTAGATGCCGGCGATGTGCTCGACGTCCGGATCGTTGTTCTTCTCCCCCAGCGCGGCGACGTGGCCGCGGTCGAGCCACCAGCGCAGCATCCACCACATGCCCATGCGCGTGCCGCCGAGGTCGCCGTTGCGTTCGGGGTTGTAGCCCTGCGCGACCTTCACCGAGCCCGGATAGCGCATGACGGCCTCGTCCACCAGATCGGTGTCCGTCAGGCGCACCAGCGTGCCGGCGCCGGAGATGTTGGTGCCGGAGCCAGGAATCGCGTTGACGGTGGTCACGCCGCCCGCCACCCCGTCGCGGTAGAGATTGTTCCAGGGCACGATCGTGTCGAGCGTGCGGAACTCGGGGTTGTTGGGGTTGACCATGTCGTTGATGTCCCCCCAGCCGCCGGTCTGCGTGTGCGAGTGCAGGTCCACGCCGCCCGGGAACGCGAAGGACTCCGGGAAGGACTGCACTTCCCAGCCCGCGGGCGCCTCGATTTCGCTGCGCTTGCCGATCTTCTCGATCTTGCCGCCGCGCACCAGGATGCGCGCGTTGTGAATGACCTTGCGCTCCTCCATCGTGAGGGCGACGCCGACGTCGAGAACCAGGCCCGGCGCGGGTTCCTGGAGCAGCAGGGCAAAAGCCAGCAGAGGCGCGTGCAGCATGCTTAGTAGCGGCGGCCGTCGCGGGCCGCGTCGTACACGAGTTCG
The DNA here is from genome assembly GCA_964453755.1 of uncultured Planctomycetales bacterium. Classification (GTDB taxonomy): domain Bacteria; phylum Planctomycetota; class UBA1135; order UBA1135; family UBA1135; genus JAQBVK01. The sequence continues at coordinate 7,212 of CAYVPL010000031.1, read as the reverse complement.
CCGCGGATCCAGGTGCGCAGCACGTGGCTGCGCGGATCCACGGGGTCGCCGGTCCAGGCGACGAAGTCGGCGTCGAGGCCGGGCGCGAGACGGCCGGCCACGTCTTCGATGAGCAGCGCGCGCGCGGCGTTGGCGGTCATGCCGTGCAGCGCGTCCTCGCCGGTGCCGGCGCCGTAGCGCACGCCGAGCGCGCCCTGGAAGGACAACTCCTCCTCCGGCAGCACCGGCGAATCCGTGTTGTAGCCGATCACGGCCTGGCCGCCGCTCGACTCGCGCCAGCCGGCGGCGACGCCCTGGATCTGCGAATTCACGCGATCGAAGTAGACGTTGCGCGGCCCCAGCATCAGCGGCACGTCGTGCTCCACGGCGAGCGGGCCGAGGTGATACGCATCGAAGGTGCCGTGGTCCACGAAGGGCTTCAACTGCAGATCGCGTCCCAGCATCGTGATGGTCATCAACACCACCTGATAGATCTGGGTGTGCACGCTGATCGGCACGGTGCGGTTTTCGAGGCCGGCGAAATTTTCGTAGCGCGGATTGAACTCCGTGAGGCCCAGCCGATAGGCCTCGGCCCACTCCAGCCCCTTCTCCATCGTGTCGCGCGTGTTCCAGTTCATCAGCGCGCGGCCGATGCCCCAGGAGTAGCGCTCCGGATTGCCGGCCTGCGCCACCTTGAGCGAGCCGGGGGCGCGCACGATCACGTCTTCGACGGTTTTGCCGCTGGTTTTCACGAGGGTGCCGAAACCGGACAGGTTGTTGCCCGAACCGGGGATCAGCAGCGCGGTGGTGACGCCGCCGGCGACCGCGTCCCGCATGTAGGGATTGTGCGGCTCGACCACTTGCGTGGTCGAGAGCTCCGGGTTGGACAGGTAGACGCCGTCGTTCAAGTCCCCCAGCGAACCGGCGACGTGGCAGTGCGGCTCGACCAGCCCCGGGACCAGCCAGACCTGCCCGAGTTCGACGACGCGCGCGCCGGCCGGAGTCTTCAACTCCGCGGCCCGGCCGACTTCGACGATCTTGCCGCCGCGCACGATCACCGCGCCGTTGTTGATCATGCCGGCCTCGTCCGAGGTGTACACCTTGGCCGCGCGGTAGACCACGGTCTCCTCGGCGGGCGCCGCCTGCGCGGCGAAGAGCAGCAGGGCCGCGAGCATCATTCGCGCGGCACCTCGCGGCCGTTGACGAAGACGTGCAGGACGCGCGAGCGCAGGTCCAGCGGCGCGCCGCTGTGCACCACCAGATCGCCGTCGAGGCCCGCCTGCAGGCGGCCGATGCGGTCGGCGACGCCCAGCAGATCCGCCGCGCCGCCGGTGAGCGCGTGCAGCGCCGCGTCGGCGCCCAGTCCGTGGCGCACCGACATCTTCACGACTTCCGGCAGGAACCGCGCGCCGACCGCGCTCGCCGATTGGAAGGCCACCGGGATGCCCTCGGCCAGCAACCGCGCGGCCGGCACTTCGTCGCGATTGTCGGCGTTGCGGCGCACCTCGGCGCCGAGCACCACGCCCGCCTCGGCCTCGCGCAGGGCCGGCAGCGCGTCGAGCGCGTCGGCGCCGCTGCCGATCAGCACCGGCAGCTCGAGCGCCTGCAGCGCGCGCAGCGCCGCCTCGATCTCGTCGCGGCGGTCGGCGTAGACCACGGCCACCGCGCGCTTCTCGAACAGTGCGCGGATGCCTTCCAGGTTCCAGTCGGTCGCCGGCGGCTGCGGGCCGTCATCGGTCTTCGCGCGCTTGCGCGTGACGGCCGGGCCGCTCTCCTCCACCTCGGTGCGATTGGCGGTGAAGTCGATGGCGCCCACGCCCGCCAGTTCCGCGCGCATCTGCATGACGTCCGGCGCCGACACCGTGCCGGTCAGCACCGCGGTCCCGACCTCGGTCGGCATCTCGAAGCGGATGGATTTCGCGGCCTCGTCGTAGGTGCCCTCGATCTCCATGCTCTCGCCGGAGGGATCCATCGGCGAGGAGAAGATGCCGGTGAGTTTGGGGCCTTCGTGATGCAGGCGCAGATTGATCTCGACCGGCTCCGGCAGCATCTGGTGCGTGATGGTGGCGTTCCAGAGGCCGTTGATCGGATCCACGGGCTTGGAGGCTTCTTCTGCAGGAGCGGACGCCGGCTTGTCGCCGGCGGAAGACTTCACAGCCTCTGAAACGGCGCCTTCGGCGCCTGCGGCGGCCGAGGGTTTCGCAAGGCGCGCGCGCAGTTCGCGCTCGGCGGCGCTGCGGTCGCCGGTGAGCTTGGTCCCTTGCTCCGCTTCCCATTTCGCGCGTTCCTCGCGGTACTTCGCCCACTTGTCCGCGTAGCCTTTGCCGCGCTGAAGTTGCCCCTGCAATCCCTCCGCCCCCGCCGCGCGGTCGCGCGAGCGCAGATCGAAGAAGACCACGTTGCGATCAGTCAGAGAAGCATCCGAACTCGAAGACGCCGCCGTCTTGACGAAACTCGCGCGCGCCCCGTTCGCCGGCAGTCCGGCCGGTCCGATCACCAGCGTGGTCACGCCAGCGCGCGCCACCGGCAGCCAACTGTCGGAGAACAGCGAGCCGGCCGCCAGCCGGCCCAGATCCACGCGCGCGTCGCCGATGCCGCCCGCGGCGAGCAGCGAACGCGCGTCCACGTAACCGGGCGTGATGTGCGCATCCGGACCCGCGTCCACGAAGCGCGCGCCGGGCGGATGCGGCACGCTGCGGCCCGCGGCCACGACGCGGCCGTCCTGCAGCAGCACTTCGGCGCCGCCCGTGATCGCGGCGCCGTCGCCGGTCCAGAGCGTGCCCGCGCGCACCACCACCGGCGGCGCGAAGGCAGCGGCGCGGCTCGGGCGCGCCAGGCGTTCGGCGGCGTCGAGCTCCGCGGCGGTCCACACGCGGCGGCCGGACACGAAGACCTCGAGCACGCGCGTCGCGGGGTCGAGCGGCGCGCCGGACAGCGCGATGAAGTCGGCGTCGCAGCCGTCCTGCAGCGAACCGACGCGATCTTCGAGGCCGAGAATGCGCGCCGGCACGGCGCTGATGCCGTCGAGCGCCTGCGCTTCCGTCAGACCGTAGCCGACGGCGGCCGCCGCGGCTTCCCACATCCAGGTCCAGCGCCCGTAGGGCCCCGGGCGCACCGCCACCGGGCCGAAGCTGGTGAGTTCGCGCAGCATCGCCGGGTCGGGCGCGGTCCACGAGGCGTCGAGATCCGGCGTTGAGGCGAAGAGCGGCAGCGCGAAGATGAGTTGCGCGTCGCGGCCGGCGGCTGCGGCGCGCAGGCGCGCGGCGTCCACCTGTTCGAGGCCGTCCAGCACGATCGCTTTGTCCCACTCCTCCGCGAGGGCCAGCGCGGCCAGCGCGTCGTCGGTGCTCTGCACGACGCAGCGCAGCGGCTCGTTCCCGGCGAGGAAGGCGCGCAGGCCTTCGACGTTCGGATCGGCGCTCGCGGCTTTGCCGCGCGCGGCTTCGCGCGCCTCGCGCAAGGCCATCAGCGCGCCCGGGCGCGAAGTTGGGGCCTGCGCGATCGCGGGCAGCAGCGGATTCTCGCTGGTCGGCGGAATCGGCGGGCGGAAGTAGTCCGGCGGGAACCAGGCCGCGGGCGTCAGATTGACGCGCAGATCGCCGGTCTGCTTCAGCACGCGCGCATCGCCGGCGGTCTTGACCACCGCGCCGCGCCCGCCGATCAGGCGGTCGCGATCCGGCGACAGATAGACCGTGGTGATGCCGCGTTCGAGGATCTTCGTGTGATCCTGCCACGGGTCGTAGGAGTCCATCGCCAGGCGGTGCGCGCCGAGCGAGAGATCGCCCTGTCCGGCCGTGCCCGTCAGCGCCGCGTCCGCCGCGACGAGGCCCGGAAACAGCACGGTGTTGCCCAGATCCACCACGGGCGTGAGCGGCGGCAGTTCCGCGACCGGCACGATGCCGACCACCTTGCCGCCTTCAATGAGCAGGCAGGCGTCCGCCACCGACTCGCCGCCGCTGCGATAGATGCGCGCGGCGCGGTACGCGATCAGCGAGGAGTCGCCCGCGGCGGTTGCGGCGGCGGAAGCATCAGGTTCGCCGGATCCGGCGAAGAGCAGCGGCAGGCTCAGCGCGGCGCTGCCGGCCGCGATTGCGAGGCGGAGCGCGCGCATCAGTCCTTGCGGCCTTCGAGCAGGCGCTGCAGGCGCGCGTCGGTGGCGCGGTCGTAGACCTTCTCGCCGCGCACGTAGGCCTCGAGCACGTGCGTGCCCGCGCCGAGCGGATCGCCGTCGAGCACCAGGAAGGTGCCGTCGGCGCCGGCCTCGAAGCTGGCGAGACGCTTCTGCATGCCCCACAGCATCGCAGGCGTGCTGGTCACGGCGGCCAGGGCCGCGGCGCGCGGCAGGCCTTCGCGAATGCACAGCGCGGCCTGATAGCCGAGGCGGTCGGGGCCGACGCGGCCCGGATCGGAACTCAGCGCGAAGGCGATGCCGGCCTCGTGGAATTTCGCGGGCGCGAAGGTGCGCACTTCCTTCCAGGTCACCGGATCGCGCTCGACGTGCCAGGGATCGCCGTCCAGGACCACGCCGGCGCCGGCGCCCGTCAGCAGATCGGCCGCCTTCCAGGCGGCGCTCGTGACGACGAAGACGGTGTTGCCGAGCAGGCCGTTCTCCTCGAGCCACTTCTTCGCGTGCATCACGTCGGTGGCGCCCGGGCACCAGACCCAGAGGCGCTCCTCGCCGTTGAGGATGCGCACCAGGCCGAGCTGCGCGTCGTCGAGGTCGAGGTTGGAAATCTTGGCCTTGCCGGGGAAGTCCTTGCCGTAGCGCACCACGCCTTCGACGCGGCTCCAGTCCTCGTTCTCCGGCTTGGCGCCCTTCTTCTCCTCCGCGCTCAGCAGGCGCTCCTTGTCGCTCTTGACGGCGTCGCCGTCGAGGATGCGCTGGCCCAACTCGCGCAGGCTGCGGTCGAGGGCGGCGGTGGCTTCGCGCAGTTCTGACAATTGCGAGGACCGGCTCCAGCCGCGCTTCGGCCCGAAGGCCAGCTTCATGCCCATGTTGGGCTCGAGAGTCATCTGCTCGACCGTCATGCCGAACGGCGCAACCACGCGGCCGCGGCCGCCGATCACCGTCTCGTTGCCCGGAATGATGCCGATCGCCACCGTGCCCTGGCGCAGGGCGTCCTCGAAGAAGAAGGACACCGGGTCGATCGAATCGCGCACGTCGAGGAAAGGCGCGATCGGGATGTTCTCGTTCGGGCGGTCGAGGCCGCCGGAGGAGTGCGCCTCAAGGAAGCCGGGGAAGATCCAGGCTTCGGGATGCTCGTGCAGCAGCACGTCGAAGGGCACTTCCAGGTCGGCGCCGCCGAAGCCGCTGACGCGGCCGTCCTGGATCACGAGCGTCACGCTCTCGACGACGCTGCCGTCGGCCAGCGCGGCCTTGGCGGCGCGCACGGCGACGGAGCCGTCTTGCGCGGCCAGCGCGGCCGGCGTGAGAAGAAGGGCGAGGATCGGGGAGGCGAATCTCATGCGCTATCAGTTCTTCGGGCGTTGGTCGAGCACGACGCGGCCGTCCACGACCACGAGGAGCGGGCGGGAGGAAGGGTCCAGCGGATCGCCGGACCAGAGGACGAGGTCGCCGTCGTAGCCGACCTCGAGCTTGCCGACGCGGTCGCCGACGCCGATCAGTTCGGCGGCTTGCGAAGTGACCGCGGCCAGCGCGGCCTCGCGAGGCATGCCCCAGCGCGCGGCGGTGCGCGCCTGCTGGATGGCGCCGGCTTCCGAATCTTCGAAGTCGTAGGCCTCGCCGGCGCCGAGCACCGTGAAGACGCCGGCTTCGCTCAGCAGCGCGGCCAGGGCCGGCGTGGAGGATTCGGCTTCGCGGAAGCGGCCGACTTCGAAACCGCTGGCGAAGCCGTAGCGCGGAGCCGTCAGCAGGAAGAGGTCGCGCAGGTAGGGCGGCAACTCGATGCGGCCGTAGGTCTCGTCCGGAATCGAGTGGTCGAGGTAGGGATTCTCCTCGTGCACGTGCTCGCAGCAGATCGGCGTCAGTTCGGCGGCGGCGCGCAGGTCGTCGAAGCTCGGACCGCGGGCCACGCTGCGCGCGCGCAGGTCGGCGGCGGGGCCGGTCACGACCGGCACGCCGGAGGCGCGCAGCAGATCGCGCACCAGATAGCCCTCGGTGGCCTCCTCGATGATCATGAGCGGGATCTTGAACTCGTCCTTGATGCGGAGCGCGGTCTGGACGTCGTGATGCTTGCGCGCCAGCACGCGCACCGGGATGCGGCCTTCGAGGGCGCCGACCAGCGCTTCCAAGTCCCGGTCGTAGAGCTTCGGGCGTTCCTTCTTGGCGGCGCGGTAGGCGGCGGCGGTGAAGAACGCGTTGCGGATCTCCCACACCGAGCCCATGCGCGTCGTCGGGCGGCGGGCGTGGCTGCTGTTGGTGAACTCGCCGCTGGGCGTGCGGTTGTCAAAGAAGGCGTCGATGCCGATGACGATGCGCAGGCCCCCCGCCGCCTGAATGACGCGGGCGCCCGCGCCGGACTCCGCGAAGAGGTCCGCGGAGCGGCCGCCGGCGGTCTTCACCACCGCGCCCAGGCCGCCGATCACGTTCAGGCTGTCGGGGCTGACGTAGGCGGTCGTCACGCCTTCGCGCGCGGCGCGCAGGAAGGAAGAGGAATCGAGGCGAGCGGAATCGGCCACGCGCTGGCCGGCGGTGATTTCGCGGGAGTGCTCGACGGTGGCCTCGTCCACGCCGAGAAAGGTGTACGCGTCCACCAGGCCGGGCGTGAGTTGCGAGCCGGCGATGGCGCCGCGGCCGCCGCCGGACACGCCGACGATCTTGCCCTTCTCGATGGTGACCGTCAGGTTTTCCGCGGTGACGGTGATGGACTCCTGCGCCGGGGCGCAGGGCACGATTGCCAGGAGGAGGGTGGAGATCATTCGCGTTCCTGCGGCGCCGCCGCGGTGATCGAAGCGCCGCCGATCAGCACCGATTGCACCCGGGCGGCGGCGTCCAGCGGGTGTCCGGACCAGAGCACGAGGTCGGCGCGCGCGCCGGCGGCGATGCGGCCGATTTTGTCAGACATGCCGAGCAGCTCGGCGGGATGGCGCGTGACGGCGGCCCAGGCCGCGCCGGCATCGCCGGTGGCGCGCGAGTAGAGCATCGCCGACTGGCGCAGCGCGTCCGCGCCGCCGGCCCCGCCGAGGGAGCCGAACGCCACGCGCGTGCCGGCGCCGACGAGGCGCTGCTGCGCCTCGGCCTCGCGGGCGCGCGCGCCGGCGCCCTCGATCGCG
>CAYVPL010000030.1:0-16266 GCA_964453755.1 uncultured Planctomycetales bacterium | reverse complement strand
CGCCATTCGCGCCGCCAAGGAACTGGCCGCGCGCGGCGCGCTCGGCGCCGCCGGCTCGCTGGTGGCGCGCGTCGAATCGGCGCACGGCGACGGCTTGGAGGCGGAGGCGCGCAAGGATTTGCTGCGCCTGCACGCGCGGATTGCGGTGGCCGGCGGCGCGACGGGCGAGGAAGTCCGCGTGCTCGAGGAGATCGTGGCGCTCGATCCGCTCGACGGCGACGCCCTGATCCGCCTCGGCATGCACCATCAGGGCGCCGGGGACGCGGAGAAGGCCATCTTCCACTACGAGCGGGCCGCCTCCGTCGAAGCCTTCGAAGCCGACGCCAAAGTCCGCCACGCCCAGTTGCTGGTGGGCCAGGGACGCTACGCGGAGGCGCTGCCGCTCCTGCGCCGCGCGCAGCAAGTTCAGCCCCGCGATAAAATCCAACAGTACCTGGAGCAGGTGGAGCGCCTCGCGAAGAGCCGCTCCTGAGCGCTGCAGGAGTCTCCGCCCCGTCTTCGTGAGCAGCGCCCCGCCGGTCATCGTCGTCGTTCTTGGCATGCACCGCAGCGGCACCTCGCTGCTGGCGCGCCTGCTCAGCCTGGCGGGCGTGGATCTGGGCGCGGATGCGGATCTGGCTCAGGCGGCTTCTGACAATCCTCGCGGCTTCTGGGAGCACACGCGGCTGCGCGAGGTCAACGACGCGCTGCTGCAGGCCTTCGGCGGCTCTTGGACGCATCCGCCGGAACTGCCGGAGAACTGGCTGCAGGATCCGCGCGTCGCGCCCATCCGCGCCCGCGCGCGCGAGATTCTGGAGCAGGACTTCGCCGGCCGCGCCCTGTGGGGCTTCAAGGACCCGCGCGCTTCTCTGCTCGCGGACTTCTGGCGCGAGATCCTGCCGGGCCGCGTCGCCTGGATCGTGGCCATGCGCAATCCGCTGGACGTCGCCGCCTCGTTGCAGCGCCGCAACGGCATGCCGCTCGTGCTGGCCGAGGATTTGTGGAACGAGTACACGCGTGCCGCGCTGCGCCTGGCGCCGGCGGAGGAGCGCGCCATCCTTCACTACGAGCGCTTGCTCGAGGACCCGGCGGGGGAGATCGCGCGCCTGATCGCGACTCTGCGCCTTCCGGTGCGCCCGCCCGCCCGCGATGACCTCGAGAACGAGACCGAGGTGGACCTGCGGCATCATTTGCATGGTCCGGAGGACGTCGCCCGCGCGCCCGGCCTGCGCCGCGCCACGCAGGACCTCTATCTCAAGTTGTGGCAGGGACAGGACCCCGGCCCGCTGGCGGGCCAAGCCGAGGAGCCTGGATTCCGCCAAGCATTTCGCGAGTTGCGCGGCGCCTACGGCCGCCTGCTCGAGCAGCAGGAGACCCTCCGTCACACGGCGCTGGCGCGTGAGGCAGAGGCGGAGCGCCACCGGCTCGACCTGGCCGCCGCCCGCGCGGAGGTCCTGCAACTGCGTCATGAGCAGAACCTGCTGCGGCGCCGCGCTGAATATCGGCTGGGGGAGCGCTTGCGCCTCATCCTGCGCCAGCTCCGCCCCCGCAGCACCACGTAAAGGCCGCGATGGGCCCAGGGCCGCCCCCCCTGGAGCGGGGTGGTGCACCCGAAAGGATTCGAACCTTTGACCTGCAGCTTCGGAGGCTGCCGCTCTATCCAGCTGAGCTACGGGTGCGTCAAGCCGTCGGAAGCCCGGCAGAATATCGCGGCGGATTCCCGGCATTCCCGTTACCAAGTTCCAGGGCTGTCCTAGAAAGATATGAGGGTTCCACGAGGAGCCGGGGCGGCCGTCCCCAAACGGCCGATCCCTGGTATCCTGACCCGACCCCTCAGGCCCTTTCCAAGCGTTCATGAAACCTCTCCGGTCCCCCCTGGCCCTCGCAGCGCTCGCCCTGCTCAGCGCGGCGGCCGGTGTGCTGATCGCGCCGAATCGCGCCAGCGCCTCCGGTTCTTCCGATCCGGTGCCGCATCTGGACGACGACGCCGACGGCCTCGACAACGCGCTCGAACAGCGCCTCGGGCTGCCCTGGAATCACGCCGACGTGGACAACGACGGCCTCAACGACCTGGACGAGCTGCTGGCCGGCACCGATCCGCTCGTCGCGCAGTTGCCTTCGTCCGTTCCGGCCAGCGAGCCGAAAGTGCTGATCGAGGCTTACGCCACCGGCTCTCAGTTCGTCGTGCAAGTCTTCGCGCAGCACCAGTCGAGCCTCGACATGCTGCGCTGCTACGTGGCCACGGAGAACCGCTTCTACACCATCAAAGCGCCGGCCCTCCTGCGCTACCTGAATCGTCAGATTCAGCACCCTGGCCACGAGCAGGGCTACGAAGTCAGCAGCCTGCGTTTCGTGATGCCGCTGAAGTACTTCAACCGCGCCGGCACCTTCGCCTTCGCGGCCGAGGCCCGCCTCGACGGCACGCATCGCGTGGCCGACGAATTCCGCTTCCAGAACGACAATCCGCTCCAAATTCTGCAAGAGTGGCGCATGGGCGTCAGCCAGAACGGCGGCCAGAACGGCGGCGGTCTCTTCCCGGCGAATCCCAACCTGCCGCCGCCCCCGGGCGAAGTTCTGGTCAACCAGGTCTGCATCCAGGAACTCACCGCCGGCGGCACCGTCGGCGCCGGCGGCGTGCTGTACACGGTGCAGAACGCCTACTGCGACACCCTGCTCCAGGCCACCTGCGCGGCAGGCTGCCGAAGCACCTCCGGCAGCACGGTGGTGGGCATCGACATCGCCTCCCTGATCAATTGAGGGCAGGATTCGAACCCGCCTGAGGGGCTCCCCGAGCCGACTCAGGCGGGTTTTCCCTTTCCCTGGCCCCTGAGAGGCCTTTAAAACCTACCTGGCGGCATTTCCCGACCGACCCCCCCCTCCCGGCTCTCCCTCGATCCAGGAAGTTCCTTTTCGCGGAACCCAGGGACTCCGGGGGGTGTCCAATCCACGGTGCACGACCCCCTTGTCCGATCCTGATCGCGAGCTCGTCGAGGCTTGCCAAAGCAGCCGCGGCCAGGATTTCGAGGAGGCGTACAGCCGGCTCTTCGCTCTTTACCAGGACAGGGTTTACACCGTCTGTTTTCGCGTCACCGGCCACGCCGATGACGCCCTCGACGCCGCCCAGGAAACCATGGTGACTCTGGCGCGCCGAATCCGCGACTTCGGATTCCGCTCCAAGTTCTCCTCCTGGGTCTATCGCATCGCCGTCAACGCGGCGATCGACGCCCGCCGGAAACGCTCGGACGCTCCTCACGGAGACGTGCAAGTGCATCTGGCCGCGGGCGACGGCGAGGGGGCGCTCTCTCAGCACGCCGCAGACCCGGAGCACTCCGACCCCGTGACGGCCATGCATCACGGCGAGGCGCGCATCTTGGTCCAGGACGCGCTGGCCAGCATCAATCCGCGCTTCGCCGCGCTGCTGACCTTGCGCTACATCGAAGGCCTCAGTTACGAGGAAATCGCCGAAATCCAGGACACGAATCTCGGCACGGTCAAATCCCGCCTGAACCGCGCCCATGCCGCGCTGCGAGAGCACCTCGAGCGCCGCGGCTGGGCGGAATCGAAGAACCCTCTCTGATCCCCTCACCCGTGGACTCCGACGACTCCCGCCACCAGGACCTCCCGCCCGAACTGATCGCCGCGCTGCGATCGCTCGGCGGCGAGCGCGCTCCGGCCGAATTGGCCGCGAGGGTGGAGATGGTGCGCTCCGAGCGTCTGACCGCCCCGCCGGAGTTGTGGCAGCGCGTGTCCGCGGATCTGCAGTTCGGCGCCCGGCCCACGCGGGTGCTGCGCTGGCCCCGGCGTTTGACCGTGGCCGCGGGAATTTTCATGCTGGGCGGCATCACCTGGCTCGCCTGGCCCACCGCTCCGTCCGCTCCCGCCGTCGCCGGCGGTGAGATCGCCCTGGCCGGACCGGTCTCGCCGGAGCGCCAGCGCGCCTTGCGCGCCCGCCTCGTGGTGATCGAAGTGCCGCCCGAGCGCCTCTCGCCGACCGCCCGCGCCTTCAGCGAGTACTTCGCCGCGCCGATGCCGGAGGAAGGCTGATGTCGCGCCCGCTGCACCTCGTCCTGAGCGCGCTGCTCGTGCTGGCCGGCTGCAAAGGCGCGGCCGCCAGCAACGTCGGCGCGGGCCAGCAGAACTCCACCTACGGCGGCGGGGGCCAAAGCGGCGTCAACGCCGGCGCCCGCAACGATCGCGCGCCCAGCCTGCAGTATCTGGAGAACCACGCGGCGCGCGCCGAGCGCGAAGTGCATTCCCGCGGCTACGACGGCGTGCTGCGCCGTTTCCGCGAAGTGCTCTTCTCCGACGGCCAGGGGCAGTTGCGCGTGGATCTCGACGCCGTCTGGAACGAAGCCAACGGCAGCTGGATCGCGCCGCATCCGCTCGTCGCCGCGCTCTACGGTCCGCGCAGTTTCTTCCTCGTGCGCCACCGGGACCTGCATCTCGGCCACGAAATCGGCCTCTACGGCAACTACGCCTGGGAACTGCAGCCCGGCACCGTGACGATGGCCGGCCGCGTTTGTCAGGTCACGCGCGCGCGCTCGCTGCACGGCTACGGCCCGATCGACCTGGTTCACGAGCAATCCAGCGGTCTGCTCCTCGGCTGGACCCTGTTCGCCGCCGACGGCACGACCGTGCAGGCGAAGTTGGAAACGACGGCGCTCGATCTGAATCCGATCCTGACCGGCGTGGCCTGGATCGCCGATCTGGTGCCGGAGCAGACCTACGAGTCCGCCGCCCACGATTCCCTGCTCGGCCTGGTGCCGCGGCAGCCCTCGGCGCCGCCACAGGGCTTCTACCGGGCCGAGGCGCGCATCGTGAACGCCGCGCACCTCTTCAGCACGGTTCACTACATCTATCTCGAGCGCTGGTCGGACGGGCTGCGCAGTCTGTTCCTGGCCCAGCACAGCATTCCGCCGCCGGCGGTGGTGGACGGCCAGTTGCACACCGCCCTCCGCACTCAGGAAGGCGGAGTCGTGACGGTGGAGGCCGATTTGGACGATCGGAAGGTCTTCGGCCTGGGCGCCTTGCCCGCCGACGAGCTCGAGATGGTGATCGCCAGCCTGCTGACGAACTGAGCGAATAGTCTTCAAGGCAAGGGCGGGGCCGGCCGCAGATGCGATGCCTGGCCCGTTGCCCGCGGGGCGGGTCCCATCATGCTCGCCATTGCCCCCCTTTTCGCGTTCAGCCTTTCCACTCTCGCCGCGCAAGAAGTCCCTCAGGTTCCCGGCGCATACCGGGGGCCGGAGGAGGAGCGAACCCTGGGAGTCGACGTCGAACATCAAGCCGTCGGCGCCCTGGGGTTCGCCTCTCGCCGCACCGGCTGGGAGTTCTGGTTCGAGCATGAGCGCGAACTGCTGCTGCGCGGCGAGCCCGACTACCCGGCGCGCGCGGTCGGCGAGGACGGCCGCTACGGCGGCGAAGCCTGGTCGGTGCAGCGGCACGAACTGCTGCTTTCCACGCTGCCGCTGCTGGTCGAGGCGCTCGACGCTGCGGATCCTGCCGTGCGCGAGGCGGCGGCTCTGGCGCTCGGCCGCATCGGCTATCCGGCCAGCCGGGATCTTCTGACGAAGTGTTTGTCAGACGCCGACCCCGCCGTGCGGCAAGCCGCATGCCTGGGCCTCGGCCTGCTGGCGACGCCCGAAGCCGAGGCGGCTCTGCGCGCTCGCTTCGAGAACACCGCGCTGACCCCCGCGGAGCGCGGATTCGCCGCGATCGGCCTCGGCCTGAGCGGGCGCACCGGCGCCGGCTCGACTTTGAAGCTGCAGATCCTCGGCCTGGGCACTCCGAACGGCGCGTCCACGGATCCGCTGCTGGCGCAGTCCTTGGTGATCGCCGCCGGCGTGCACGGCTCGCGCGACTTCGTGCCCATGCTCATGGACCTCGACGCGCGCCTGGCCAAGTCGGACGATCCCGCCTCGCTGCGCCTGCGCGTCGCCGCTTATCAGGCGCTCGGCGGTCTGGGAGACGCGCGCGCCGCCACCGCCATCGCCGCGGCGCTCGAAACGGCGAAGGGCGATCTGGCGCGGGCCGCCGCGCAGGCTCTGGGCCGGCTCGGCGAGACGAGCGCCGTGCTGCCGCTCGCGGCCAAGGCGCGTTCCAGTCACGACGAGGAGTGCCGCGCGCTCTGCCTGATCGCCATCGGCCGCATCGGCGGCAGCCGCGCCGCGGAGGAGTTGAACCGGCTGAAGCCCGGCCCCGGCACGGACGAAGGCGTGCACGCGGCTTGGCTGATCGCCAACGGCCTGACGCGCTCCAAGGATTCCTACGAGCGCCTGCGCAACACCGTGCTGGCCGGATCGCGCGGATCCCAGGCGGCGCAACCGGTCGAGGCCTCGGCCCGCAACGGCGAAGAAACGCTCCGCGGCGCGGCCGCCATCAGTCTCGGACTCTTCGGCAATCCGCAGGCCATCGAAGCTCTGTCCGCCGCGCTGGACGGCGCGCGCGAAGGCGACCCGGTCTTCCACGGCTATCTGACTTCGGCGCTCGGCCTGCTGCGCACGCCCGACGCCGAGGACCAGCTGCTGGCTTTGGCCGGCGAGGCCTCCGATCTGCCCGCGGCGACCCGGCGCGGCCTGATGCTGGGTCTCGGCTTCTGCGCCACCGAGCGCAGCGGCCTGGCGCTGGCGCGTCTGCTGGTCACCGACGCGGTCGCCGAGGTGCGCTGGGCCGGAGCGCGGGCGCTGGCCTACGTCCGCTCGAACGACGCGCTGCGCGTGCTGGTCGAGGATCTGCGCATCTGCCTGGAGCAGAAGGCAACGCCTGATCGCACCGCGCACCTGCTGCTGGGCCTGGGCTTCCTGGGCGACGTGCACCAGGGTGCGACCCTCGACGGCCTCGTGGCCAGCATGGACTTCCTGCAGGAATCCCAGCTTTTGGACGCTCTGCGGGGCTACTAGGCCGGCCTCGCCCAGCCGGAAGATTGCGGCGGCGGCGCCGGCCGTGGGTTAGTCTTGGACGAGGCAACTCGCTCCATGCACGGTCCCGCGCCCCGTTTTTCCGGACTCCCCGGCCCCGCCCGCGAGGAGCAGCGGCTGGAGATGCTGGCCAAGGTCGAGGCCCTGATTTCCGTGCTGGAACTGGCGCGCGGCAAGGTGCTGAGCAATCTCTCGCAGCGCGGGGTGGACGTGGATCGGCTGCTGCGCGTGCGCGAGCAGGTCGAGTCCACGCTGCAGGTCTGCCGGCGCGCGCGCGTCGCCCTGCGCGGCGGCGGCTCGCCGATCACGGCCGAGCAGGTGAAGGGCACCGACCTCGACGCCCTCTGCACGAAGCTCGCCAGCTGGGAACTCGGTTAGTTGTCGGAGCCCGCGGCCGCCGTCAGCGGCTTTCGTGCAACTCGATTTCGGTGAAGCCGACGGCTGAGTCCGTGCCGAGCACGCCGCCGGCGATCTCCAGGATGCGGATGCGCACTTGCGTGATCTTGCGCGGCTCGGGGAACGTGATCACCGTCTTGTCGCGATAGTCGGGATCCAGGTCGTAAACGATCGGATCCTCGTCTTTGTTGAAGATGATTTCGACGCGCGTCGGATAGGGATTGTAGTTCTGGAGCTCGGCCTCCTTGCGCGTGGTGCGCGCGTGCGTGAGGCGCAGCTCGCGCGCCTTCACCGATTTGCGCAGCCGCAGCTCGACCCACGGCGCCGCGTCGTTGCGCGCGCAGACCCAGCGCGTGTCGAAGCGATTGTCGGCGACGTTGGCGCCGACGAAGCCGCCTTCGTCGCTGGAGGAGGTGACGGCTGGCTGGACGAAGGGAATGCGGTTGCGGCGGGCGTCGCTGGCGTAAGCCAGGCGCGCGTCGTCAATGCCTTCTTCGTGCACGAAGCGCACCAGGCTGGAAATCACGCGCGAGCCGTCGGCGCGCACCGCTTCCGCCCGCGCCTCCCAGGCGCCGGGGCGGGGGAAGGCGAAGCGCCCGGCGAAGCGGCGGTCCTCGCCCACCGTGGCCAGTTCCCAATCGCCGCCGTCGGCGCGGATGAAGTACTCGACGCGCACGATCCCGGTGTCCTTGGTCTCGACCCACACCACCGCCGGCGTCTGCCGCACCAGTTTGAGGCGCACGGCGTCCTTCGCGTCGGAGCTGACGAGTCGGCTCTTGCCCGGATCCTCGGCCACCGGCTGCGTGGTGGCGTGCGCGGTCGCGCGATTGAGGAAGAGCAGCGCGAAGCAGGTGTTGCGCTCCCAGTTGCCCCAGGGGTCGCCCCATTCGCCGGCGCCACCTTGCGCGTCCACCAGGAACTGCGCGCCCTCCCAGTACCACTCGCGGCCGCCGAAGCGCTCGGTGTTGAGGAACGCGCCGACGCGCTCCAGTCCGTAGAGGTAATAGTGCTGCCAGGAGGCGCCGGCGCCCGGGTTCTCGCGCACCGTGAATTGATGGTCAATCCAGCGTCCGCCGGCCTGGATCGCTTCGTCCACCTGCCGGCGGATCTGCGGCTTGATGCGGTCGCCGAGCTGCTCGCGGCAGATGTAGAGCACGGCGATGCCGGCGGTGGACATCGAGCCCGTGATGCCGCCGTCGGGGTGGTAACTGAAGCCGGCCGCCGGGGCGCGGTCGGTGGACTTCCAGGATTGTTGATGGTTGAGCGCGAACTCCGCCATCTCGTTCCACACCTCGGGCGGAATCGCGATGCCGAGCGAGGCGGCCGCGCGCAGCCCCAGCGCGGCGTACTGCGTCAGCGACATGTCCGTGTGAACTTCCGGATAGGACCAGCCGCCGTCGCGCTCCTGCCAGGACAGCAGGTCGCCCGCCGTTTCCTCGGCCCACCACAGATGCTGCGGATCGCGCAAGGCCGCCGCAGCCATCAACTGGCAGCCGGCGGCGTAGGTCTTCTCGGCCGGGTAGGACTGCAGGAAGGCGAGAGCCTGCAGCACGCCCGGATGCTGCGGCGCGACGCCGCTCTTCAGCAGGGTGTAGAGGCTCAGGGCCGTCTGGCCGTTGCGGTATTCGCCCTGCACTTCGGCCCACGAGCCGTCGATCAACTGCTGGTCGAGCAGCCACTGCTCGCCGCGGTCGATCGCCGCGTTGATGCGCGCCTGATCCACGCGCTTGACTTCCTTCATTTGAAAGCTCCAGGCGCCGCCGACGTTCACCACCTTCACCAGGAGATGATTCACCCCGGGCTGCAGCCGCAAGGTGAGACGATCCTCGTTGACGTTCAGGCCGCGCGCGACGCCGCGGTCGATCAGGAGTTCGCCGTTCAGCCAGACGCGCAGGCCGTCGTCGCTGCCGCAGCTCATTTCCACGTCCTTCGCCTCCGCCGCGGTGATGCCGCGGTAGAGGTAGGCGGCCACCTTGGCGTTGTCAGGACCGCCTACCGGGTAACCGAACAGCGCGTTGAAGTCGAAGACCGGCGTGTCGAGCAGGCCCGGACTGTCCTTCGGGGCGACGTTGAGATCGTCCGTGCACTGCATCCAGCGCAACTTGCGCTTGCCTTTGGCGTCGTAATCCTGGCGCAGCTCCTCCCAAGCCTGGCCGGCGTTGATGCGGCGCAGGCGCTTCTCGATGCCGAAGGGATCCTCCGTCACGGCGGGCGCCTCGGGGCTTGGCGCCGGAGCCAGCAGAGCCCAGGGTCCGGGCTGAATGCCCGTCGCGCCTTCCTGCAGAAGGACGAGAGCCAGGGCAAGGCAGGCGAGGCTCATGCGCGCTCGTTCAAGGATACCTTCTCGATTTCATTCCCGCCGCGACCGGGATGCGCGCGCTGGAAAGGAAGCGCCCCCGCCGCGGGCTGGCCGGGGCGGGGGCGGGGTAGGAAGGCGTGAGGGCAGCCTGGGCCTAGTCGCGGCCGCGGGCCAGCAGCAGCAGGATGTGCTTGAACATGATCACGAAGTTCGCGAGCAGGACGGCCGCCGCGAGCGCAGCCTGATTGGCCGCGTACTGCTTCATGATGTTCTGCGTGTCGTAGAGCACGAAGCCGCCCATCAGCAGCACCCAGGCCGCCGACCAGCCCCAGCCCATGACGAAGGACTGGCCGATGCCGAACATGGCGAGGATGCCGATGCCGAACATCACGAAGAAGGCCATCATCAAGGCGCCGCGCAGGAAGGAGAAGTCGCGCTTGGTGGTGAGCGCGTAGGCGGTGAGGCCGCCGAACACGACGCCCGTGAGGACGAAGGCGGAAGTCAGAAGACCGGCGCCGTCGGTCAAGACGGCGGAGGTCGTCATGGTGCCGGCGGCGATGCCGTCCCAGGTCGCCTGCTGAATGGCCGGATCGGCGCCGCCGAGCAGCACGACGAAGATCAGCGGGGCGGTGAGCAATCCCTGCAGCACGCCGAAGGCGCCCAGCGCGACGTAGTTGATGGGAGCGCCCATCGAGACCACGCGCGGCAGCAGGAACATCATGCCCAACAGCACCACCAGGGTGATGATCGGATGCTGGCCCAACAGGGTCAGCAGCTTGACGAGCAGGGCCTCGTTGGTGACGGCGTAGAGGGCGCTTCCGGCCCAGACCACGACCGAGGCCGAGAAGAGCATGTAGACCTTCCGCAGGAAGGCCAGCCGCGTCGCGGTGTCCGTGTAGGCGACCGGGATTGCGCCGGCGTCGCCCGTGGAGGTGATCGTTGAAGGGTTGCTGAATTCAGCCATGTGGGGGCTAATTGTATGGGACCCCGGCCCCCGGACTTCAAGCTTTCCGGACGGGGGTCAGCGGGTGCAGGGCGCGCGGCCAGGCCCAAGCCAGCGCCAGCCCGCCCAGCGCGGCCGCCAGCCAGTACTCCCAAGAGTGGCGGCCCAGCAGCCAGGATCCCACGCCGAAGAGCAGGCCGAAGATCAGGGAGGCGCAGCCGGCCCAACCCAGCAGCAGGGGCAGCGCCCGGCTCCTCTCGTCGCCGCGGCGGAAGGGGCCCCAGGCGCCGGACGGGCGGATGGCGTCGTAGAAGGCCTGGAGGGTGCCGCGTTCGGTCGGCGCGGTCAGCAGCGTGACGATCACGCAGACCAGCGCCGAAGTGCCGACGACCACCGCGTTCGACAAGGGATAGGCGATCTCGAGCGGCGGGCTGGAGCCGAAGAAG
Source organism: uncultured Planctomycetales bacterium (assembly GCA_964453755.1). GTDB lineage: Bacteria > Planctomycetota > UBA1135 > UBA1135 > UBA1135 > JAQBVK01. The sequence goes on along the minus strand of CAYVPL010000030.1, from coordinate 5,286 downwards.
AGATCCTTCTGCATCAGGATCGCCAGCACGGTGGAAGTGAGAAGCGCGCTGATCTCGGTCCACGCGTTCGCGCGCCACCAGAACCAGCGCATCAGAATCGCCGGGCCGAGGCCGCCGAGCAGGTTGAGAGAGAAGGTGAAGAGCACGGCGATGCTGCCCGCCTTCAGCGCCAGCAATCCGCCCAGCGCGCCGACCAGGCACTCGGCGGCGCGGCCGACCCAGACGTAGTGCCGGCCGGATGCATCCTTCTTGACGAAGCGCCGGTACACGTCGTTCACCAGATAGGCCGAGGCCAGGTTGAAGTGCGTGTCCACCGTGCTCATGAACGCGGCCAGAAAGCTCGCGCACATCAGGCCGAAGATTCCCGGTCCGAGGAATTGCTTCATCATGATCGGGTAGGCGGATTCGTGATCCGGCGCACCCTTGGCCGTGAGCAGCAGCTCCGACGTGTCAATCAGGAACAACGAGGCGAGCGCGATGACGATCCAGGGCCAGGGCCGCAGGCAGTAGTGCGCCAGCGAGAACCACAGCGCTGTGCCGCGCGCGTCATTCTCCGTGCGGCAGGCGACGAAGCGCTGCATCGCCTGCGCGCCGCCGTCGGCATTTTTGTTGAGCCAGCCTTGCACGCCAGTGAAGATCAAGAAGGCGCCGAAGCCGCTGGTCCAGTAGGCCATCGCGCGCAGCGGCGAAAGCGCCGCGCCTTCCGCCGATTGCGCCGCCTCGGGCACGAGTGCCGTGGTGGCGGCGGGCAGATCGGCGATGGCGGTGCGCAGGCCGTCGAGGCCGCCCAGCGCGTCGAGGCCCTTCCACGCCAGCAGCATGGCGCCGCCGATCGCCAGCCAGAATTGGAAGAAGTCCGTCAGCACCACGCCCCACAGTCCGGACATCACCGAGTACGTGAGCGCCACCAGCACGGAGGCGACCACGATCAGCACGTCGCTGCCCGGCGTCTTCAGGTCCAGGACCACGCGCGCGATCTTGACCATCGCCGTCAGCACCCAGGCCAGCACGATGGTGTTGGTGATCAGCGCGTGATAGCCGCCGTAGAAGCCGCGCAGCACCTTGGCCGGTTTGCCGGCGTAACGCCGCTCGGCCAGCTCGGCGTCGGTCATGACGCCGGCGCGGTGCCACCACGCCGCGATGCAGATCGTCACCAGGGAGTGGCCGACCGCCATGCCCCACCACAGCCAGTTTTGTGAGATGCCGCCGGTGCGCACCCAGTTGGTGACGACCAGCGGCGTGTCGGCGGCGAAACTTGTCGCCACCAGCGAAGTGCCGGCCAGCCACCAGGTCAGGCGGCGTCCGGCCAGATAGAAGTCCTCCGTCGAGGCGGAGGCCTTCTTCGTCATCATCACGCCGACCGTCAGGGCCAGCGCCAGGTAGCCGAAGATGGCCACCCAATCCCAGAGGTGCAGCGCGCCCAACTGCGGCGCCTTCCCTTACTCCTCGCCGCCCGCCACGAGCATGCCGAGCAGCGCCGGCGAGAGGCCCGGAATGAACCAGCCGCGCGCGCTGGCAGGCGCCAGGCTGGCCGCCTCGGGCGCGCCGGCCATGTACAGCACCGGCTGGTGCTTGTGGATGGCCTCCAGCCAGTTGGCCGGAATGCTCGGCAGGCCGCGGCCTTCGCGGGCGCCGATCAGGATCAGCAGCGCGTCCGGCATCGGATCCGGCGGCGGCGCGCTGGCCGGGAAGACTTCCACGCCCCATTCTTCCAGGTAATTGTTGGCGTCCGGCACGCTCGCCAGCTCGAGCGCGACCTCCGGCCGCGGATGGCTCTTGCCGCCGGAACCGCCCGGCAGCGGCCGCAGCAGCGCGCGCGCGCCGCCGCCCAGCACCAGCGGCTTCGGCGGCGCGGTTTCGGTGTCGAGCGAGCGGCGGATCAATTTGTCAACCCGGCTGACGGCCTGGAACACGCGCTGCTCGTCGAGGTCGCCGCGCTGCAGGGCGAAGCGCAGGGACAGGGCCAGGGCCACCGGATCCTCGGGATCCAGCAGCAGATCGCAGCCGGCGTGCAGCGATTGGATGGCCAACTCCTCCTGCGGGCCGTCGCCGTAGCCGGCCATGCGCAGCGAATCGGTCACGACGATGCCGTCGTACTTCCAATCCTTGCGCAGAATGTCCAGGATGCGCCGCGAGCGGCTGGCGGGCAGGCCTTCCTCGTCCAGCGTCGGCCATTCGATGTGGCCGACCATGATGCTGGGCATTTGTGAGAGCAGGGCCTTGAAGGGCGCGAGGTGCGGCGTCGCGTCTTCCGCCAGCGAGATCGCGGCCTCCATGTGGCTGTCCTGCGGACAGGCGCCGTGGCCGGGGAAGTGCTTGCCGCAAGGGATGCCGCCGGCGTCGGCGAGGCCCTTGAGGAAGGCGCCGGCGCACTCGATGACGCGCTCCGGATCGCCGCCGAAGGAGCGGTTGGCGATGATGGGGGAGTTGCAGGCGTCGGCGCTGGTGTCGTGCAGATCCAGCACCGGCGCGAAGATCCAGCGGACGTGCGCCTCGGCCGCCTCGGCGGCGGTGCGGTGACCGGCGGCGTAGGCGGCGTCGGGCCCGAGCAGGCCGAGCGCCCAGGCGTCCGGCAGCGGCGTGAGTCCGTCGAACTGCTGGCCGGCGCCGCGCTCGAGATCGGCGCAGAAGAGCACGGGATGGCCGGCCTCCTGCTCGAGGGTTTCGTGCATCCACGCCACGTCTTCGGCGTCGCCGCCGAAGATCAGGAAAATCCGGGGATCGAACTCGCGCAGGCAGCGCAGCGCCTCCGCCAGGCCCTCGCCTTTGTTGATCCGGATGGTCGGGACGACGAGAAAATCGGTGGGACGGTTGGCCACGGCGTGGAAGGATTGGACCGTGAAAGGGTATAGAATCCCGCGCTCATGTCCCATCCCCTCATCCTCGTCCACGGCGGCGCCGGCGACGTGCCCCCGGAGCGGCGCGAGCGCCACGCGGCCGGCTGCCTGGAGGCGGCCCGCGCGGGCGGCAAAATCCTGGCCGACGGCGGCAGCGCGGTCGAGGCCGCGGTGGCGGCCATCGCCGTCCTGGAGGACGATCCGGCCTACAACGCCGGCACTGGCTGCGCGCTGACGCGCGACGGCCACGTGCTGCTCGACGTCTCGCTGATGGACGGCGAAAGCCGGCATGCGGCGGGGCTGGCCGGGCTGGCGGCCTTCAAGAATCCGATTCGGATCGCGCGCGCCATGCTCTACGAGCCGGACGTGCTGCTGGCCGGCCCCGAGGCCACGCGCTGGGCCGAATCGCACGGCTTTCGCCAGGTGCCCGAGGAGACGATGATCACCGAACGCGTGCGCGCGAAGTGGTTGGAAGTCGTCAGCGGGACGGCCGGCTCCAACTTCGCCGGCGGCACGGTGGGCGCGGTGGTGCGCGACGCGCAGGGCCGGCTGGCGGCTGGCACGAGCACCGGCGGCACCATGGGCAAGCACCCGGGCCGCGTCGGCGACTCGCCCATCATCGGCGCCGGCACCTACGCCGACGAAGTGGCGGCCGTCAGCGCCACCGGCGACGGCGAAGCCTTCCTGCGCGCGGTCTTCGCGGCGCGCCTCGCCGACAAAGTGCGCTACGGCATTCCTCCGGCGGAAGCTCTGCAGCAGACGCTCGAGCGCGTGCGCGACCGCTTCGGCGGCATCGGCGGCGCCATTCTGCTGACGCGCGACGCCGGCCCATTCCGCTTCTGGACCTCCTTCGGCATGTCGCACGGCTGGTGGACGCCGCAGGGCGACGGCTGCGGAATCTGAATTGGCGCGGCTGAGCGCGGGCACCGGCTGGATGATCGGAGCCGCGGCTTCGTTCACGGTGATGGCGGGCGCGGCCAAGATGACGCCCTCCATCCCCACGATGGAGAAGATCTTCGCGCGCAGCCTGATCAGCGTGCTGCTCACGCTGTGGGCTCTGCGCGGCGCGGGCGCCTCGGCGCGGCCGAAGAAGCCGGGCCGCATGGTCCTGCGCGCCACGCTCGGCTTCGTCGCGCTGTTCTGCTACTTCGAGTCCATCGCGCGGATGCCGCTCGGCACCGCGGTCACGGTCTACAACACCGCGCCGCTCTGGGCCGGCTTGGTCGGACTCTTCTTCCTGGGCGAGGCCTTCGGCGGCCGGCAGCTGGTCTCGGTGCTGGTCGGCCTGGCCGGCGTGGCGCTGATCGGCGGACTGAGCGCCGACGTGACCTGGGCCGGCGTCGGCTTCGGGCTTGCCTGCTCGATCTTGTCGGCGAGCGCCTACACGACCGTGCGCCTGATGAATCGCGACGGCGAGCACCCGATGATGATCGTGCTGTGCTTCCCGCTGGTGAGCCTGCCGCTGGCCGCGGTCTGCGCGTTCCTGCCCGGCGGCGGCGGCTTCGTGCTGCCGCAAGCGTGGGACTGGTGGTGGCTGCTGGTGCTCGGTCTCGGCACGCAGGGCGGGCAGGTCTGTCTGACTTACGCGCTGCGCAGTCTCACCGCCGCGCGCGCCACGCAGATCGGTTACGTCGGGGTTGTCTTCGCGATGGCCTTGGGCGCAGCGATGGGCGACGGGCTGCCCGGCTGGATCCAGGGCGTCGGCGCCGGGCTCATCTTCGCCAGTCTGATCGCCTTCCGTCCGCGCGCCGCGCCGGCCACCATCGCGGCCAGCGCCACTTCGGTCAAGGACCGCTGATTTCCGCCAGCGTCAGCACGGCGTACGCCGTGCCGTAGGCGTGGTGATAGGAGTAGAGCGGATAATCCCAGAAGGAGCCGTCGGGCTGGCGGCAGATCATCACGGCGCGCTCGAGCAGCGGCGCGAAGCGCGCGCGGTCCTCCGCGCCGAGGCGGCGCAGCACCAGGCCCGCGTAGTAATGGCCGTAGAGATAGAAGTAGCCGCTGATCTGATAGTGCGACTCGTGCGGCCACGGCCGGCGCAAGCCCGCCACCTGGAAGCGCGCATGATCTTCGAGCAGCGCCGCCAGGGATCCGCGCCACGCATCTTCCGCCGTGCCGCTGCGCGGCTCGCGGGCGAAGAGCGCCAGCGCCTCGAAGCAGGCCGGACCGCGGCAGGCCGCGCCCTTCAGGCGATTGACGCCCATGCCCGGACTGCGGCGCCAGCCCTCGCCGTAAGTGAAGCCGTGCTCGGGCGTCTCACAGCGCGCGATCGAATCCACGGCGCGCGCGAGCATTTTTTCCGGCGCCACGATGCCGGCGTCGCGGGCGCGCGCCAGCCCGACCAGGATCGTCGCCGTCGTGAAGGACATGGACGAGTCCGAAGGCTGAAAGGTGGCGACGTCGTCCATCGACAGATATCCCCAGCCGCCGTCGAGCGCCTGGTAGACCG
>CAYVPL010000029.1:0-16561 GCA_964453755.1 uncultured Planctomycetales bacterium | reverse complement strand
CAGCAACCGCCCCGACCTCCGCGCGATTCTGCGCGAGCGCGTGCTCGTGCTCGACGGCGGCATGGGCACTTCGCTGCACGAGCGCGGGATTTCCTTCCGCGACTGCTTCGAGCAGGTCAATCTCGTCCGCCCGCAGCTGGTGCGGGACATTCACCGCGCATTCCTCGACGCCGGCGCCGACGCGGTGCAGACCAACACCTTCAGCGCCAACCGCGTGCGCCTCGCCGCCCACCATCTGGAGCACAGCCTGGAGGCGATTCTCGACGCCGCCGCGGCGCTGGCGCGCGAAGCGGCGGGCCCCCACCGGCTGGTGCTGGGCGCGCTCGGGCCCCTCGGCGCCGAAATGGAGCCGATCGGCCGGCTGTCGCGCGAGGAAGTGCGGGCCGCCTACCGCGAACTGGTCGCGCGGCTCGCGCCGAACGTGGACGGCATCACGCTCGAAACCTTCAACCACGCGCAAGAGCTGGTCGAAGCCGTGCGCGGCGCGCGCGAAGCGACCGACAAGCCGATCCTGGCCTTCCTCTCGGTAAACGGCCGCGGCGAGACCACGCACGGCACTCCGGCCGCCGTGGCAGCCGTCAGCGTCGAGGCCGCCGGTCCCGACGTGATCGGTTTCAACTGCAGCACCGGACCGCGCGCGGTGCTCGACGCCGCGCTCGCCGCCATGCCGGAAGTCAGCCTCCCCTTCGGCGCCAAGCCGAACGCCGGCGTGCCGCGCGAGATGGACGGCCGCGTCTTCTACGAGAACGATCCCGACTACTTCGCGCGCTTCGCCCGCCGCTTCCTCAACGCCGGCGGCCGCGTCGTCGGCGGCTGCTGCGGCACCACGCCCGATCACGTGCGCGCTCTCGCGCGCGCCGCCCGCATGGGCCAGGCGCAGGACGCTTCTTCGCGCCCGGCCTCCGCCGGCGCGCGCACGCCGCGCCTGCACGCGCGCGAGAAGGCGCCGATGCAGGCCCTGCCGCTGGCCCAGCGCTCCGCCTTCGGCGCCGCGCTTGCCGCCGGCGCCTGCCCGGTCAGCGTCGAGCTGCTGCCGCCGCGCACGCCGGACATGACCCAGGTCTGCGAGGCCGCGCGCGCGCTGCAGGCGGCCGGCGCGACGCTCATCAACTTGCCCGACGGTCCGCGCGCCTCGGCCCGCATCAGCAACCTCGCCGCCGCCGCCATCCTGCAGCGCGAGGTCGGCATCGAGGCGCTGGCCCACTTCTGCTGCCGCGACCGGAATCTGCTCGGCATGCAGTCGGATCTCCTCGGCGCCGCGGCCCTGGGATTGCGCAACCTCCTCGTCGTGACCGGCGATCCGCCGTACCAGGGCAACTATCCGGAAGTCACCGCCGTCTTCGACGTGGACTCGATCGGCCTGTGCAACATCGTGGATCAACTGAACCACGGGCTGGACCTCGGCGGCAACCCCTTCGGCGCGCAGACTTCCTTCTGTTACGGCGCCGCGTTCAACCATTCGGCGATCGACGCCGAGCGCGAACTGGCGCGCTTCGAATGGAAGCGCAAGGCCGGCGTGGATTACTTCATCACGCAACCGGTCTTCGACGCGCAGCAATTGCACGCGATGCTGGCGCGCCTGCCCGCTCCGCGGCCGCCGATTCTCGCCGGCATCTGGCCCTTGCGCAGCCTGCGCAACGCCGAGTTTCTGCACTCCGAAGTGCCCGGCGTCCACCTGCCGATGTCCGTGCTCGAGCGCATGGAACGCGCCGACGCGCGCGGCAAGGCGGCCGAGGAAGGCCTGCTGATCGCCGCCGAGATCATCGCGGCGCTGACCGGCGCCGTGCAGGGCTTTCAGATCGCGGCGCCGTTCAACCGGATCGAGGGCGTGCTGCCTCTGCTGGAGACGGTGCACGCAAAGCGGTGAGCAGGCGCGGCAGCGCGGTAACGTGCGCCGCCAGATGGTCCAGCTCGCCGGCGCGCACGGCGTCCACCGCCCAGCCAGGCGTGTGACGCAGATGCATGAGGGCCAGCGCGCGCGGCGCGCCCGCGGCGCCGGCGCGGCGCAGATGCAGCGGCAGCGCCAGATCCAGGGACACGACGTCGCCGATCACGAGGTCGGCGCGCTCGCGCTCGAGAATCGCCCGGTACTGCGGGCGGTCGCAGAGCAGCGCGCGGCCGCCCAGCGTCAGTTCCTCCGCGCCCGGCCCGAGCCACTGCTTGCCGGCGCGGCCGTAGGCCCGCAGCGGCGCCGCGCCCGGCTCGGTCTCGCGCGCGTCCGCCACCTCCAGGCCGTGGCAGGCGAACCAACCCTGCACCTTCTCGAGCGGCGCGTTGCTGGCGAACACGACCTGCACGGAATTGCGCAGCAGCCAGGCCAGCACGCGCTCGGCGCCGGGCGCGAGGTCGTGCGGCACTTCGGCGCGGAAGCGGGCGCAAGTGGCGTGATAGCAATGGTCGAGGAAGGCCGTGACGCTGGAGTGCTCGCGCAGGATCGCCCGCTTCAGCTGCGCGGCGTCCGCGTCCGGTTCGGCGTCCACCCACTGGCCGACGGAGGTCGGCACCGCGAAGACGTCCTCGTCCACGTAGGAAGTCAGACGGCCTTCGATGCGCCAGCCATGACGGTCGGGCTGCGCGAGCACCGCCGCCTCGAACCGGCGATAGAGCTCCCGCGCGCGCTCCGGGCCGAGGCCGCCGAGGCGGCTGAACTCGGCGATCAGGAATTCGGACACGGCCCGCAGCTCGCGCCGCGGGTCGGTCCAGACTCCGTCGAAGTCCGTGAGGAGGGTGAGCGGCTGCGCTATCGGTTGAGCCGCACGAAGCCGGCTCCCAGCTGCTGATCGGTGCCCGGCCCGGCGATGAGGCTTCCGTCGCGGTCGGCCAGCAGATAGTGCAGGAATGTTACCTTGCCGTCGTCGGAAGTGAGCGTCACGTTGTCCATGCGGCCGATCGCGCCGTCCGTGAAGCTGAAGGCGCCGGCGCCCGCCGAGTAGGTGCGCCGCACCGTCTTGAGGCCGGGCCGGATCATCGCGCCCGTCACGACCGCGGCGTCCGCGTCGAGCGTGAAGTTGAGGATTTGATGCCGCTCGAGCGCGTTCGCCGCTTCGCCGACCCAGTCGCCTTCCAGCATGGCGGCCTCGAACATCGAGGGGCCGCCGGAGCGCACCAGTTCGAGGCTGCCGGCGACCGGGAACAGGTCCGGGCCGACCTGCGTGTAACTGCCGCTGAGAACCGCGCGGGCGTCGTTCATTTCAGCCAGGATTTCCAGGCCGGCCACGCCGACCAGCAGACCCAGGTTGGCTTCGAAAATCCCGTCGGCGTCGAAGGCGAAGACGCGGTCCGAGTTGTCGTCGCGCCATTCGTTGCCGGCGCTGTCGGCGGCGGAGGCGAGGTCTTCGTGGGCGAAGCGCAGGTAGATGTTCTGCACGGGCCGCGCCGGATTGTCCGGCGTCAACTGGCCGACCCAGTCGCCATCGAGGTCGTCGATGGTGAACACGGGAGGCGGCGGTGTGGTTCCGCCTCCGCCCACGTCCCCCGAACTGCCGGAGTGGGCGCAGGCGGCCAGAAGCAGGCAGGCCGGAAAGGCTGCCCAGGGCGCGCGCTGAAGGTTGAAGTTCATGTTTACGACTCGCGGTGAAAAACGATTTCTTCTTTGCAAGCAGAGAATTCTGGCCTGCGCCGAAGCCTACCCCATGATCGATGCAATTGTGAAAGAAAAAAAGCGCAGCCTCCTGGTCGGGGAGGCCGCGCTTGGAAGAGTTGCCGGGGAGTGTTCTTCTCGCCGCGGCTTAGAGACCGGGCACCATTTCCGCCACGCCCGCGCCGAGATCCGACTCGACGCCCGGGCCGGCCAGCAGGGTGCTGTCCAGATCGAGCAGCATGAAAGAGAAGGTGATCGTCTGGCCTTGGTCGGCGGTCATGACGACGTTGTTGAGGCGTCCGATGCTGCTGTCGAAGAAGGTGTAGGTGCCGGCGCCGGGCGAGTAATCGCGAATCTTGACTTCCGTGGTCGGGTGGCGCATCAGGCCGTCCACCACCAAGCCCGCGGCGTCGATTTCGAACTTGAGGAAGCGGAACTTGCCGGAGCCGTTGCGACCCAGGCCGTCCCAGCGGCCTTCCAGATCCACCTGCTCGAACTGATCCGGGCCGGAGGAGCGGCTGAAGGTGACGGTGCCGTTGACTTTGACACCCGCCGCGTCGGTGACGGTGAAGGTGCCGGTGATGGTCGAGTAGGTCTCGTCCATCGTGGCCTGGATCACCATGCGCGAAGTGCTGCCGGTGGCCTTGAGGTCCGCCGTCAGCGCGCCACGGGTGGTGAACTTGAAGGTGTGCGTGGCGTTGGCGGTGGTCCACTCGTTGCCGCCGCTCTCGGCGCCTTCGACGAGGCGCTCGTTGACGAAGCGGATGTAGGCGTTCCGCGCGCGGTTTGCGCCGGAGGCCGGAACCAGCTGGCCGATCCAATCGCCGGTGAGGTCCTCCCAGGCGAAGACTGGATCGTTGCCCGTGTTGCCGCCGCCGCCGACGTTGCTGGAACTGCTGCCCGAGCAGGCCGTGGTGAGGGCCAGGCCGGCGAGCAGAAGGAGAGCCGCGAGGCCCGACTTAGGTTGGCTGTTGTGCATGTTCTGGAAGAGGGTCTGGGAGATCATCGGCTACATACGGTCTGACGCTGTAAACCTGATCGGGTTCGCCATTCTGGCCGGCGCGGCCGCACGGGGGAGATGCGGGAGATTACCCTTGAAATGGGAGGGGCCTCGCCTTTTTTTCGTGCCAATGGGCCTTTTAGGCCACTCCGGAGGGAAATTCCAGGGGCGAAAACGGCAATTGGGTGTTATTGTCGAACCTGAAGCCAGTCTGGCCCGTCACGAGGCAGGGTTCCTACCCGCCGGGGGTCTCATTCTACCTGGCCGAGCCCGTCCCCAACCCGATCATCATGCACCTCGCTCCCCTCTCCATCTTCACTGGCCTGCTGCTGAGCAGCAACCTGGCCTTCGCCCAAGCTCCCGACGAGAGTCCGATTCAGGACTCCGTGGCGACTTCACTCCAAGAGTGGAGCGCGCAAACCGGTCGCGAGTGGCGCCTGACGCGCTCGCAGGAACTGGGCGGCATGGGCCGCTTCCTGTGGGGCGCGAGCGCCGAGGCCGCCTTCACTCCGGCGGATCGTGAGGACTGGTTCGAACTGACGCGCATCGCCTTCGACTCGGCCTACGGGATGTTCGGCATCGCCGACCGCACCCTGGTGCCGGTTGCGGTCGAGTACCTCGAGCTGGCGCAGATCGGCAGCACGGACAAGGTGGCCGTCGAGATGGCGCAGGTCGTCGCCGGAGTGCGCGTGCTGCAAGGCTCGGTGCACGCTCTGTTCACGCCGGCCGGCCAGTTGCTGGCTCTCGACAGCAACGCGCTGCCGGGCGTCGAGAATCTGCCCGTGCGCGCCGGCGCCAACCGCTGGGAAGCCGTCACGGCCGCCCGCGAGCATTTCGCCGCGCAGGAAGGGCTGGAGGCCGTGTTCACCGGCGAGCCGGAACTCGTCATCGTCAAGCACGAGGCGGGCAAGTTGCTGCAGCCGCGCCTGGCCTGGTCCGTGGAGCTCCGCAACCAGACCGACCCAGGCCATCCGGCCGCGTTGCGCGTTTACGTGAGCGCCGCCGATCGCAGCGGAGAAATCGTGAAAGTGGACGAGCTGATTCATCATCAGCAGATCCAGGGCCACGTCGAGGCTTACGCCACCCCGGGCACCACCGCGCACCGCGCCGCGAATCCGCCGACCATCCATCCCATGCCCTTCATGACGTTGACCAGCACCGCCGGCAACGCCACGACGGACGAAAACGGCGATTTCACCTTCAACAGCGGCGTGCCGGTCAACTTCACCGCGCGCTTCCTCGGCACCTACTGCCGCGTCGAGAACCAGGCCGGCGCCAACCACTCCGGCAGCCTCAACTTCACGCCCGGCGTGCCCGCAACCCTGACCCTGAACCAGGGCCAGACCGAATGGCCGACCTCCGAGGCCAGCTGCTACGACTCGGTCAACGACGCGCGCTTCTGGCTCAAGAGCATCCGCCCCTCCGACACCAAGCTGGACTTCCAGTTGCGGGCGAACGCCAACATCAACTCGACCTGCAACGCCTACTACGACGGCTCCTCGATCAACATGTACCGCTCCGGCGGCAGCTGCAACAACACCGGCTTCAGCACGGTGGTGGCGCACGAGGAAGGCCACTGGGCCAACGATCTCTACGGCTCCGGCAACGGCGGCGACGGCTTCGGCGAAGGCAATGCCGACGTCATGGCGATGTACATCTACGACACGCCGATCGTCGGCGAGTACTTCTTCACCAACGGCGGCTTCGTCCGCACCGGCAACAACAACCGCCAGTTCTGCGGCGACGCCAACGGCGGCTGCTACGGCGGCGTGCACGCCGACGGTGAAGTGCTGATGGGCGCGCTGTGGAAGGTGCGCAACCGCATGAACGTCTCGCTGGGCAACGCCGCCGGCGACCTCACCTCCAGCACCCTGTGGGTGTCCTGGATGAACGCCTACAACGACAGCCAGATCCGCACCATCATCGAGGAGCACTGGCTGGCGCTGGACGACAACGACGCCAACATCCTGAACGGCACGCCGAACTTCGGCGACATTGACGGCGGATTCCGCGACCAGGGCTTCCCCGGCATCGACCTGCAGCTGATCGACATCCAGCACACCGCGCTGGGCGACACGCAGAACGAGGCGGGCCCCTACGCGGCGAGCGCCGTGATCACCAGCTTTGTCGGCTCGAGCATCACTGGCGCCGAAGTCGTCTACTCGGTGTCCGGCGGCGGCACGCAATCGCTGCCGATGGCGAATCAGGGCGGCGGCAACTGGCTGGCCAACATTCCCGGCCAGCAGAGCCCGGCCACGGTCGCCTATCACATCGAGGCGCACGACGCGCTCGGCAACGACGAGCGCCATCCGCGCAGCGGCGAGATCGAGTTCATCGTCGGCGTCAAGACCCAGATCTACTTCAACGCTTTCGAGGGCGCCACGGACGAGGGCTGGACCCACGCGCAACTCGCGACCCAGGACGACTGGATGCGCGGCACTCCGGCTGGCGCCTCCACCGATCCCAGCGCCGCCTACAGCGGCGTCAAGATCTGGGGCAACGACCTCGCGCCCGCCGGCTACAACGGCGAGTACGCGGCCAACGTGCACAACTACCTGCGCTCGCCGGCGATCGACTGCACGGGCAAGGACGGCGTGCGCCTGAAGTTCGCGCGCTGGCTGTGCGTCGAGGAAGGCATCTACGACCAGGCCAAGATCGAGGTGAACGGCACCGTGGTCTGGCAAAACCCGGCCAACGGCGATTTCCTCGACAGCGACTGGACCTCGATGGATCTCGACATCTCGGCGCTGGCGGACAACAATCCGGCGGTGCAGATCACCTTCCGCCTGCAGTCCGACGGCGGCCTGCAATACGGCGGCTGGAACATTGACGATTTCGAGCTCTACACGCTGGATCCGGTGCCGGGCGGCAACGACAGCATCCTGCTCAGCGGCCCCACCTCGGTGCCGGCCGGCAGCCAGCAGATCTGGTCCTTCAGCGCGGCTCCGGCCAGCGCGCCCTTCTGGTTCCTGAACGGCGCCAACGCCAACGGCACGACCTACCAAGGCCATGCCTTCGACGTCGGCGGCAACGTGATGGTCCTGAAGACCGGCACCACCACCGCGGGCGGCGCCGGATCGGCCACCATCAACGTTCCGGCGGGCGCCGCAGGGCGCACCGGCTACTTTGAGGTCGCCGTGGCCTCCGGTGGCAGCTTCTTCGACTCGAACCTGCTGGTCGTCAGCGTCCAGTAGCGCAGCCTCCGGCTCAGCCCCATGAAACACTTCATTCAACCGATCTTCATGGGGCTGGGCCTGGCGGCCCTCTCCGCTTCCGCTTCCGCCCAGGATCCGGCCGGCGCGCCGGACTCCGTGGCGGCGGCCAAGGCCGAGTGGGAAGCCCGCACGGGCCGGGAGTGGCGGCTGACCGTCGCTCCCGAGCTCAACGGGATGGGCAAATTCTTGTGGGGCGCGCAGGCCGAGGCGGCTTTCACGCCGCAGGACGACGCCGATTGGTACGAGCTCACGCGCCTCGCCTTCGACGCGGCCTACGGCATCTTCGGGATTGCCGACGCCACGCTGGTGCCGGAGGACGTGCAGTTCCTGAATCTCGCGCAGATCGGCAGCACGGACAAGGTGGCGGTCGAAATGCGCCAGATGGTGCGAGGAGTGCGCGTGATCGGCGGATCGGTGCACGCGCTGTTCACGCCGCAGGGCGCGCTGCTCGCCCTCGACAGCAACGCGCTGCCGGGCGTCGAGCGCTTGCCGGCGCGGCCGCTGGCCAACCGCTGGGAGGCGGTCACGATCGCCCGCGGGCATTTCGCCGCGCGCGAAGGAATGGAGGCCCTCGTCACGGGCGAGCCGGAATTGGTGATCGTCCGCGACACCGACGGCGAGATCGACCTCGCCCGCATCGCCTGGTCCGTCGAGTTGCGCAACGAGTCGGATCCGGCGCAGCCGGCCGGCCTGCGCATCTACGTCGCCGCCGGCGACGGCTCCGGCGCCGTCGTGGCGCAGGACGAATTGATTCATCATCAGCAGATCCAGGGCCACGTGGAGTCCTGGGCCACGCCGGGCACCCGGGCGCACAGCGCGGCCAATCCGCCGGCGTTGCACCCGATGCCGTACATGAATCTGACCAGCCCCTCGGGCAACGTCACGACCAACGCCGCCGGCGACTTCACCTTCAACAGCGCCGCTCCCGTCACGTTCACGGCGCGTTTCAACGGCCCCTATTGCCGCGTCGAGAACCAGGCTGGCGCCAACCACTCGACCAGCCTCAGCTTCACGCCGGGCGTGCCGGCGACGCTGACGATGAACCAGGGGCAGACCGAATGGGTCACCTCGGAGGCCAGTTGCTACGACTCCGTGCTGGACACGCGCGCTTGGCTCAAGTCCATCAATCCGGCGGACACCAAACTCGACTTCCAGGTGCTGGCCAACGCCAACATCAACTCCTCCTGCAACGCCTACTACAACGGCGGCTCGATCAACATGTTCCGCGCGGCGGGCGCCTGCAACAACACCGGCTTCAGCACCGTCGTCGCGCACGAAGAAGGACACTGGGCCAACGACCTCTACGGCAGCGGCAACGGCGGCGACGGCTTCGGCGAGGGCAACGCCGACGTGCTGGCGATGTACGTCTACGACACGCCGATCGTGGGTCAGGATTTCTACTCCAACGGCGGCTTCGTCCGCACCGGCGAGAACAATCGTCAGTTCTGCGGCAACACCAACAACGGCTGCTACGGCGAAGTGCACGCCGACGGCGAAGTGCTGATGGGCGCGCTGTGGAAGGTCCGTGTGGCGATGAATCAGACCCTGGGCAACGCCGCGGGCGATCTGACCTCCAACACCCTGTGGGTGGCCTGGATGAACGCCTACAACGACAGCCAGATCAAGACCGTGATCGAAGACCACTGGCTGGCCCTGGACGACAACGACGCGAACCTGCTGAACGGCACGCCGAACTACGGCGACATCAACGCCGGCTTCGTGGCCCAGGGCTTCCCGGGCGTGGACATCAACACCATCGCGGTGGCGCACGATCCGCTCGGCAATTCGCTGAGCGAAGTCGGGCCGTACGTGGCGGAGGTCGACGTGAGCAGCCTCATCGGCTCCGTGATCTCGGGCGGCGAATTGAACTACTCGGTGGACGGCGGAGCCACTGCCAGCATCCCGCTCGCCAGCGTCGGCGGCGGCCGCTGGGCCGGCGCCATTCCCGGCCAGGTCAGTCCGGCCGTGGTGCGTTACCACGTGATGGCGCACGACGTGCTCGGCAACGACGAGCGTTTCCCCGCGATCGGCGATCTGGAGTTCGTGGTCGGACGGCGCACGCAGGTCTACTTCAACGACTTCGAGGGCGCCACCGACGAAGGCTGGACGCACGGCCGCACGCGCGGCACCGACGACTGGGAGCGCGCCGCGCCGCAAGGCCGCTCCACCGACCCGTCCTCCGCGTACAGCGGCGCGCTGGTGTGGGGCAACGACGTGTCCGGCGGAAGTTACGCCAACAACTCCGACAGCTTCCTGCTCTCCCCCGCCGTGGATTGCAGCGGCCGCACCGGAGTGCGCCTGCGTTTCGCGCGGCTGCTGGGCCTGAGCGGCAACGGCGGGCACTCGGCGCGCATCGAAGTGAACGGCAACGTCGTCTGGGACAGCGGCCCGGGCGGCCTCAACGACGGCCAGTGGGACGTGTTCGAGTATGACATCTCCGCCTTCGCCGACAATCAGCCCTCCGTGCAGGTGGCCTTCCACCTCGCCTCGGGCCTGCTCGGTTCTTCCGGCGGCTGGAATCTCGACGACGTCGAGCTGTACACCATGGACGCGGTGCCCCCGGGTCTCGACGGCATCGTGCTGAGCGGTCCGACGCTGGCGCCCGCCGGCGCGCAGCGCACGTGGAATTTCGCCGCGGCTCCGCCGGGCGCGAACTACTGGTTCCTGAACGGCTCGAGCGCCGCCGGACTCGAGCGCCAGGGTCACGCCTTCAACGTCGGCGCGCCGGTCCTGCTGCTGGCATCCGGCGTCGTCAACGGCGCAGGCAACGGCAGCGTCACGCTGAACCTGCCGGGCGCGGCCGCGGGCCGCACGGGCTACTTCGAGGTCGCCGCGGTGCAAGGCGGCGTGTGGCACGACTCCAACCTCCTCACCGTGTTCGTCCAGTAGTTCCGCAGCACTCCATGCTCCTCGCCTCCCTCCTGCTCGCCTTCTCGTTCCAATCCTCCGGCGGCGAGTTCGCCGTCTGGACCTACGGCGAGGATCTCGCCCTGCGCGATCGGCTGATCGCGCGCGGGCGCATGTATGACGATCTCGGCGGCCATCTGGTCGGCGCGCCGGATGCAGCGCTGGCGGCCTGGGCCGGCCTGCAGCCGCTGCCGTTGGAAGGCCTGGCCGCGGACGACGAGCTGTTCGTGGTGGTGGCCCACGCGCACGACCCCGCGGCGCCGGCCGGCCTCGAAACCGCCGGCCACGCCGTCTGGGTGGCGCCGGACGCGCGCGTGCAATTGCGCGCGGCGCCGAAGTCGGCGCTGGCCGCCCTGCAAGGCCCGACCTTCCGCTGCCACGGCGCCGGACGCCTGATTCACCCCGCGCGGCCGATCCAGGCCCGCCGGGGCGCGGGCGCTTTCGGCGGCGGCAGTCAGAACGCGATCGTCGCCGACCCGGAAATCCAGGGCTGGGTGGCGCAAGTGTCGCAGGCCAATTTGCTGGCCGACGTCAACACCATGGTCGCCTTCGGCACGCGCCGCCACGGCCAGCCGGGCGAAGTGAGCTGCGAGAACTGGCTCGAGGCGGAGTTCGCCGCGCTCGGCCTGACCGTCAGCACTTTCAACTACGACTCGGCGGCGGACAACGTGATCGGCGAGCTGCCGGGCGTCAAGGATCCCTCGAAGATCGTGATCATCGGCGGCCACTACGACTCGATCAACTATTCCACCGTCGCGGGCGCCGCACCGGGCGCCGACGACGACGCCAGCGGGGTGGCGGGCGTGCTGGAAGTGGCGCGCATCCTTTCGCAGCAGCAATTCGACTACACGATTCGCTTCGTCGGCTGGTCCGGCGAGGAAAGCGGGCTGCTCGGCTCCGAGGCCTACGCCGCGCATCTGGACAACATCAACGCCGACGTCGTCGGCATGCTGCAGTTGGACATGACCGCCTACCGCGCCTCCGGCGACGTGCGCAGCGTGGACTTCGTGACGGACAACACCGATCCGGCGCTGAACGCCTTCGCGATGGCGGTCTACGCGGCCTACGTGCCGAGCATCGTGGTGAACTCCGGCAGCTTGGCCGGCGGCACCAGCGACCACCAGCCCTTCTTTCAGCACGGCTTCCCGGCCACCTTCCCCTTCGAAGACATCAACCAGTACAGTCCGCACATCCACACCGGCAACGACACCGTCGGCGTGAGCGCCAACGATTTCACGCGCGCCGAGTGGATCACCGAAGGCGCGCTGGCGACGATCGCCGAATTGGCGCGGCCCGCTTCGCTGACCATCACGCACGCCGCACTGACGGACACGCAGGACGAAGTCGGACCCTACGTGGCCGACGCGCTGGTGGTGCCGCTGGGCGGCGCCACGACGAGTTCCGTGGAACTGGTGTGGCGCGTGAACGGCGGCGCCTGGAACAACACCGCCATGTCCCCCGCCGGGCCGGCCAACTCCTGGACCGGCGCCATTCCCGGCCAGACCGCGCCGGCGCGAGTCGAGTATCACCTCGTCGCCACGGCCTCCAACGGCCGCCAAGCCTGGTCGCCGGACGGCTTCACGGCGGGCGACAACAACTACGCCTTCCGCGTCGGCACCTTCACGAGCATCTACGCCAACGGCTTCGAGGGCGCGACCGACGAAGGCTGGACGCACGCGCAGATCAGCACGCAGGACGACTGGCAGCGCGGCGCGCCGCAGGGCAAGGCCGGCGATCCGGGCGCGGCCGCGGCCGGCAGCAAGATCTGGGGCAACGACCTCGGCCCCAGCGGCTACAACGGCGAGTACGCCGCCAACGTGCACAACTATCTGCGCTCGCCGGTGATCGATTGCAGCGGCAAGACCGGCGTGCGCCTGCGCTTCCAGCGCTGGCTCACGGTCGAGGAGGGCCTGTATGACAACGCCAAGATCGAGATCAACGGCGCGGTCGTGTGGCAGAACCCGGCCAACGGCAATCTGGTGGACAGCAACTGGTCCGAGATGGATCTGGACGTGTCCGCCTGGGCTGACAACAACCCCTCCGTGCAAGTCACCTTCCGCCTGCAGTCGGACGGCGGCCTGCAGTTTGGCGGATGGAACATCGACGAGTTCGAGCTCTACGTGCTCGGTTCGGGCGGCGGCAGCGGCAGCAACACCATCAGCCTCGGCGGTCCCACCAGCGTCAACGCGGGCGCCCAAGGCAACTGGACGTTCACCGGCGCGCCGGCGAACGCGCCTTATTGGTTCCTCAACGGCACCAACTCGAGCGGCACCGTCTTCCAGGGCCACAGCTTCGACGTCGGCGGCAGCGTCATGGTGCTGGCCACGGGCCAGACCTCGGGCGCCGGCGCCGGATCCGTCACTCTGACGATTCCGCTGGGCGCGGCCGGACGCACCGGGCGATTCGAAGTGGCCGTCGTCGCGGGCGGAGCCTGGAAGGATTCCAATCTGCTCCTGGTGAGCGTCCAGTAGGCCGCCCATGCTGCTCGCCCCCCTCCTGCTCGCGATTCTCCCCGTGCAGGACGGGGGCGGTTTCGCCCTCTGGCCCTACGGCGGCGACTTGGCCTTGCGCGACCGGTTGATCGCGCGCGGACGCATGTACGACGACCTCGGCGAGTATCTGGTCGGCGCGCCGGACGCGAAGTTGGCGGCATGGGCCGCGCTGCAGCCCGTCGCGCTGCCGGCGCTGGCAGCCGGCGAGGAGTTGGTCGTCGTCATCGCCCATCCCCACGAGCCCGGCGCCGGCGCCGGACTCGAGACGGCCGGCCGCGCGGTGTGGGCTTCCGCGGACGAGCGCATTCAGTTGCGCGCCGCGCCGAAGGCGGCGCTGGCGGCGCTCACGGAGGGCGTGTTCCGCTGTCACGGCGCCGGACGCCTGGTGAATCCGGCGCAGCCGCTGCAGCCGGTGCGCCACGCCGCGGCCATCGGCGGCGGCCGGCAGAACGCGCTGAGCACGGATCCGGACGTGCAGGCCTGGGTCGCGCAGGTGTCGCAAGCCAACCTGCTGGCCGACGTCCAGACCATGGTCAACTTCGGCACGCGCCGCCACGGCAGTTCGGGCGAGGTGCAATGTCAGAACTGGCTGGCGGCGGAATTCGCCGCGCTCGGCTTGACCGTCAGCACTTTCAACTACGACTCGGGCGCGGACGACGTGATCGGCGAACTGCCGGGCCGCAAGGATCCCGCGAAGATCGTGATCATCGGCGGGCATTACGATTCGATCAATTACTCCGGCTCCACCGCGCCGGGCGCCGACGACGACGCCAGCGGCGTGGCCGGCGTGCTGGAGATTGCGCGCATCCTGTCCCAGCAGCAGTTCGACTACACCATCCGCTTCGCCGGCTGGTCCGGCGAGGAAAGCGGCCTGCTCGGCTCCGAAGCGTACGCGGCCCATCTCGACGACCTCGACGCGGAGGTCGTGGGCATGATTCAGCTGGACATGATCGCCTACCGCAAGTCCACCGACGCGGCGGACGTCGATTTCGTCACCAACGGCACGGATCCGGTGCTCACCGCCTTCGCCATGGCGGTGCACCAAGCCTACGTGCCGAGCCTGCCGGCGACTTCCGGCGTGCTCGTCGCCGGCCAGAGCGACCACGCTCCCTTCACCCGCCACGGCTTCCCCGCCTGCTTCCCCTTCGAGGACCTCAACAAGTGGAGCCCGTACATCCACGGCTCCAACGACGTGATCGGCGTGAGCGCGAACGATTTCCAGCTGGCCGAAGGCATCACGCAAGGCGCCCTGGCCATCGTCGCCGAGCTGGCGCGGCCGCTTTCTTTGACAATCAGCCACGCGGCGCTGCCGGACACGCAGGACCCCGCCGGCCCCTACGCGGTGGACGCCGTCGTCACGCCCCTGGGCGGCGCGAGCACCGCCGCCGTGGACTTGATCTGGCGCGTGGACGAAGGCCCGTGGCAGACGGCGGCGCTGGCGCCGGCCGGCCCGGCCAACGCCTGGACGGGCGCGATTCCGGGGCAGAACGCGCCGGCGCGCGTCGAATACCACCTGCTGGCCACCGCCTCGAACGGCCGCCAGGCTTGGCTGCCCGAGGCCTTCGAGCCCGGCGATCTCAACCACGCCTTCCTGATCGGCGCGTTCACGAGCATCTACGCCAACGGCTTCGAAGGCGCTACGGACGAAGGCTGGACCCACGCGCTCGTCAGCACCGAGGACGACTGGCAGCGCGGCGCGCCGCAGGGCAAGCAGCACGATCCGTTGGGCGCCGCCGCCGGCGCGAAGGTCTGGGGCACCGACGTCGGGCCGACCGGCTACAACGGCAAGTACTCGAGCGACGTGCACAGCGTTCTGACTGCTCCGCTCATCGACTGCGCGGGCCGCAGCGGCGTGCGGCTGCGCTTCCAGCGTTGGCTCACCGTGGAAGACGGCGCGCACGACCAGGCCACGATCGAAATCAACGGCGCCGTGGTGTGGCAGAACCCCGTCGGCGAACACTTCGTGGACACGGCGTGGACCGAGATGGACCTCGACGTCTCGGCCTGGGCCGACAACCGCGCAGTGCAGGTGGCGTTCCGCCTCCAGTCCGACGAAGGCTTGGAGTTCAGCGGCTGGAACGTGGACGAATTCGAGCTCTACGTGCTGAGCACGTCCGGGCCGGGGCTGAACACCATCAGCCTGTCCGGACCGGCCAGCGCTCCGGCCGGCGGGCCGGCCATGTTCCAGTTCAGCGGCGCGCCGGCCGGCGCCGCGTTCTGGCTGCTGCATGGCGCCAACAGCGGCGGCACCGTCGTCTTCGGCCACAACTTCGACGTCGGCGGCGTGGTGCTGCCGCTGGCGGCCGGCCAAGCCGACGGCGCCGGCGCCGGTTCGGTCACTCTGACGATTCCGCCCGCCGCCGCCGGCATGACCGGGCGCCTGGAGATCGCGGCGCTGTCCGGCGGCGCCTGGACCGACTCGAATCTGCTGGTGCTCAGCGTCCTGTAGCCGCCAGTTCCTCGAACAGCGCCTCGTAGCGCGCGGCGGCGGCCTCCCAGGAATGCTCGCGCTGCATCAGCGCGCGCCCGGCGCGGCCGAGGCGGCGGCGCTCCTCCGGGGATTCCAGAAGATCGGAAACGTGCTCGGCGAACTGATCGTCGTCGTACGCGACGCGCAAGAGCGCGCGCACCTCCGGCGAGAAGGACTCGGTGCCGGTCTGATTGGTGACGACCGGCTTCTCCATGGCCAGCGTCTCGAGCACCTTGTTCTTCATGCCCGCGCCGAAGCGCATCGGCGCGACCAGCATGGTGGCGCGCTGAATCCAGGGCTTCAGGTCGGGCACGCCGCCGGTGACCTCCACCCCCTCGACCTCGCGGGCCAGAGCCAGCACTTCGGGCGCCGGCCGC
Source organism: uncultured Planctomycetales bacterium (assembly GCA_964453755.1). Classification (GTDB taxonomy): domain Bacteria; phylum Planctomycetota; class UBA1135; order UBA1135; family UBA1135; genus JAQBVK01. The sequence continues at coordinate 520 of CAYVPL010000029.1, read as the reverse complement.
GTGCCGACGATGGTGAAACTGGTCTGGAGCCGGCGCTCGCGCACCTTCGGCAGGATTTCGCGCGCGAAGTGCACCGCCGCGTCCACGTTCGGCAAAAAGTCCATGTTGCCGAACAGGATGAGATTGTCCGGCTGTTCCGGCACGTCCCTGAGCGGCTGGAACATTTCCAGATCCACTCCGTTGGGGATCACCTCGACGCGCGCTTCCGGCCGCAGCCGCAGCAGCGCCTGCCGATCCAGCGGCGAGATCGCGGTGGCCAGCGGGTAACGCTCGAGCAGATGGCGCTCGTAGGCCTGAAAGCGGCGCAGCAGCTGGCCCACGCGCGCGCGCTTGAGCGGCGCGAGGCCGCCGCGCTCGAGCTGGCGCGCGTAGTAGAGGCTGCGGCAGTCGCAGACGTCGAGCAGCGTGGGCAGGACGAGCGCGTCGCTGAAGAACACGTCCGCCCAGGTGTCGAAAACGTAGGCGGCTTGCAGGCCGTGGCGCGCCTTCAATTCCTCCACCAGCGCGCGCAGCCGCAGGC
>CAYVPL010000028.1:0-16885 GCA_964453755.1 uncultured Planctomycetales bacterium | reverse complement strand
GCCGTCCGCCGCGGACTGGTCCGCACTGCTGGTGGGCGACCCGCATTTTGCCGCGACGAACGCGCTGGCGCGGGAGACCGCAGTCGTGCGCGCGATGCTCGAGAACCTTGGAACGGACGGATGGGCGGAGCGGCTCGATCCCGAGGCGCTGAGCAATGGCCGCCTGCCGGAAACCGGACGAGAGGTGGAGATCCTCAGCGCGATCGTCGCCCGGCGCGGCGGGGCGGCGGCGGTTCTCACCGGCGCTGCGGCGACTCCGGAAGCCGCGCTGGCGCTCGCGCCCGGCAAACGCCTGATTCACATTGCAGCGCACGGCGCCACCAGCGATGCGCTGCAGCCTTATGCGGCCGGCCTCGAGCTCAGCGCCGTTGCGGGCGCCGGCCCGGAATCCGCCCGTCTCAGCCTCGCCCTCCTGCTGCAGCAGTGGCGCGGCCAATTGCTCGGCTGCGAGCTCGCCGTCCTTTCCGCCTGCGAGAGCGGCAAGCCGGGCGCCGGCGCCTACGCCGATTTCGGCCTGCCGTTGGGCTTCCACTGCGCAGGGGTGCCCGCGGTCGTCGCCACCTATTGGCGCGTTGATTCGTTGTCGGCGCTCCACCTGACTTGCGCCTTTCTGGACGCCGCGCTGGCCGAAGGCTCGAACTCGCGTCCGGCCGCGTTGGCGCTGGCCAAGCGTGGCTTGCGCGGCGCCTTGCCCGATCCCTATTACTGGGCCGCCTTCCAGTTTTTCGGCGACGCGCGCTGAAAAATATTCGATTCGCGTGCAAGAACCCCCCTAGAGGGAGTCACTCGATGGTGAATGGGACGAATGCGCACCGCGCAACGGCCCTGCCCTCACAACCGCCTTCCCAACACCATCACCTCGAACTCAACATGAAACCCTTCCATCTCCGTTCCCTTCCCCTGGTCGCCGCATTCGGCACGGCTGTCATCGCCGTGACGGCTGCCGCCTGGACCGGCACCTCCACCAGCGTCCTGGCGGGAGCCAGCGAGAACGCCGACGCCGCCCTCACGCGGCAATCGGTGTTCCTGATCCTCGACGAGGACGCGATCGACAACGGCTCGCCGCCGAACTACTTCTCCGCCAACGCCGTCAACGATCCGATCGCGGATCTGGCGCGCCGCACCGAACTGCGCTTCTTCGACCGCAAGCCCGGAGAAATCATTCGTCTGCACTCCGGCACCGTCGGCGACGAGGGCTGGTTCGCGGTCAAGGAAATCCCCGGCTCGTGGACCGCCGCCGGTCCCACGGCGAACGGCCTGCAGAACTACATGGGCGACAACCGGCTGCCCTATCCGCACCAGGTCGGTCCCGGCCTCGGCACCGGTCCGAACCCCGAAGTTCTGCTGGACAACGTGCCGTTGATCACGCCGCTGCGCGCCACCGGTCTCGACATGCTGGTCGGTCAAGTGGTGTCGGCCGTGGTCTACGACGGCGATCTCAGCATCAACTACGGACCCCTGATGGGCAACATCCAGGGCGCCACCATCGGCACCGTCTCCTTCAAGGTGCTCGAAGTCAAGGAGCTGACCACCTGGTCCACCGGCTCGCTGCCGGAGGTCACGATCCAGATCCTCGACGCGAACCGCGTGTGCCAAGCGCGGCATCAGCGGCTGTTCCTGAATGCGCCGGAGCCGTCCTCGTCCTCCGAGCCGTTCGACGTCCGCCCGTAGTTCCGTCTTCTTGCGCGGGCCGCGCGCCTCAGGGTGCGCGGCCCGTGTATTCTTTTTCCTCGAGGCATGCACGATCGCTTTCGCAACGTTTACGAGGACGCCGCGCGGGCGGAGGCCTACGCGCAACTCGAGTACCCCGGCACCTACTGGCTGGCCTTCCGCGACCTGCCCGAACTCATCCGCGCGCACGTCCGCGGCACGCGGGCGCTGGACTTCGGCTGCGGCGCGGGCCGCTCGACGCGCTTTCTGCAGCAGCTCGGCTTCACGGCGGTGGGGGCGGACGTCTCGGCGGCCATGCTGGATCAAGCGCGCGCCCGCGATCCGCAGGGCGACTACCGCCTCGTGCCCGACGGCGACCTGTCCAGCCTCGCGCCGGGCGCCTTCGATCTGATCTTCTCCGCTTTCACCTTTGACAACGTGCCGACGCGGGAGCGCAAGATCGGGTTGCTGCGGCAGCTCGGCGGCCTGCTCGCGCCGGAGGGCCGGCTGATCAACCTCGTCTCCGCGCCGGAGATCTACCTCCACGAGTGGGCCTCCTTCAGCACCCGCGACTTTCCGGAGAACCGCGCCGCCCGCGACGGCGAGCGCGTGCGCATCGTGATGCTGGACGTGCCCGACCGCCGCCCGGTGGACGACGTGCTCTGCACCGGCGCGGCGTGGGCGGAAATCCAGAGCGCCGCCGGGCTCGAGCCGCTGCAGTTGCACCAGCCGCTCGGGCGGGCCGGCGAACCCCACGCCTGGGTCAGCGAACTGCGCATTGCGCCCTGGACCATCACCGTGCTGCGGCGAGCCTCCGCCGGCGCGCCGCCCTCGTGCTAATCTCAGGACACATCCCATGGGACACCAAACCGTCACGCCCTACCTCTTCTTCGGCGGCCGCTGCGAAGAAGCCATTTCCTTCTATCACACCGCGATCGGCGCGCAGCAGGACTTCCTGATGCGCTACTCCGAGAGCCCCGAGCCGATGCCTCCCGGCATGCTGCAGCCCGGCTTCGAGCAGAAAGTCATGCACGCCAGTTTCCGCGTCGGCAGCCAAGTGGTGATGGCCTCCGACGGCTGCGGTCCGGGCGGAAAGTTCGAAGGCTTCTCGCTGGCTCTCACCTTCGCCACCACCGCCGAGACGAAGCGCGTTTTCCAGGCTTTGTCCGCCGGCGGCCAGGTCACGATGCCGCTGGAGCAGACCTTCTGGTCGCCGCTTTACGGCATGCTGACCGACCAGTTCGGCGTGGCCTGGATGGTGATGACGGCCATGGAGCCCGCTCCGACCACCTGACCCGCCGCCGTGCCTGAACTCTGGACGCCGGATCCCGGCCGCGCGCGCGCCAGCGCGATGGCCCGTTTCGCCGCGCGCGTGGGCCTGCCGATGCCGCCGGCTGCGGAGGCCGGCGGAGACGAAAGGGCCGCGCTGCGGCAAGGCTGGGAGCGCCTGCACCGCTGGTCGGTGGAGCAGCGCGGCGAGTTCTGGAGCCAGTTGTGGGATTTCCTCGGCGTGCGCGGCACGAAGGGTGTGCGCCTGCTCGTGGACGGCGAAGCCATGCCCGGCGCGCGCTGGTTTCCCGACGCGCGGCTGAACTTCGCCGAGAACCTGCTGGCCGGCGCGCCGGCACCGGACGCGACGGCGCTGATCTTCGTGCGCGAGGACGGGCTGCGGCGCGCTCTGACTTTCGCCGAACTCGCGCGCGAGGCCGGCGCGATCCAGGCCGCGCTCCGGGCGGCTGGCGTGACCGAGGGCGACCGCGTCGCCGCCTTCGTTCCCAATTCTCCCGAAGCGGTGGCGGGCATGCTGGCGGCCGCGGGGCTCGGCGCCATCTGGTCCTCGTGCTCGCCCGATTTCGGCGTGGCCGGCGTGCTGGACCGCTTCGGGCAGATCGAGCCGAAGGTCCTGCTCGCCTGCGACGGCTATTCCTGGAAGGGCCAGCTGCTCGACGTGCGCGACAAGCTGCGCGGCATCCTCGCCGGGCTGCCGTCGGTGCGGACGACCATCCTGCTGCCCTACGCCGACGCCGCGGCGGAGTTTCCCGGGGCCGAGCGCTGGCCAGATCTGATCGCGCGCCATGCCGGCGCGCGCCTCGAGACGAAGCCGCTGCCCTTCGCGCACCCGCTCTACGTGATGTACACCTCGGGCACGACCGGCCAGCCGAAGTGCATCGTCCACGGACACGGCGGCACGCTGCTGCAGCACCGCAAAGAGCACGTTCTGCACTTGGACCTTCATCCAGGCGAGCGCCTGTCCTACTTCACAACCACTGGATGGATGATGTGGAATTGGCTGGTTAGCGGGCTCGCGTCGGGCGCGACCTGCTTGCTGCTGGACGGCAATCCCTTCCACCCGGCCCACGACGCGCTCTGGCAGACCGCGCGTCGCGAGCGCGTGAATCTTTTCGGAGTCAGCGCGAAGTGGGTGGACGCCTGCAAGAAGTCCGGCGCGCTGCCCGGCGAGCAGCCGACGATGCGCACCTTGATTTCGACCGGTTCGCCGCTGGTGCCCGAATCCTTCGACTGGATCGCGCAGCATCTGCCCGGCCGCGCCATCGTCTCCATCAGCGGCGGCACCGATCTCATCTCCTCCTTCGTGCTCGGCAATCCGCTGCTGCCGGTGCATCGCGGCGAGATCCAAGGGCCCGGCCTCGGACAGAACGTGGAAGTCTGGAACGAGGAAGGAAAGGCCGTCCGCGGCGAGGCGGGGGAGCAAGTCTGCACGAATCCCTTCCCGTCCATGCCGGTCGGCTTCTGGAACGATCCGGACGGAGCCAAGTACCGCGCCGCCTACTTCGAGCACTGGCCCGGCGTCTGGCGCCACGGCGATTGGGCGACGCACACGGAGCGCGGCGGATTCGTCGTGCACGGCCGCAGCGACGCCACGCTGAATCCCGGCGGCGTGCGCATCGGCACCGCGGAGATCTACCGCCAAGTCGAGCAGATTCCGGAGGTGGAGGAGTCCCTCGTGATCGGACAAAAGACGGGCGACGGCGACGAGCGCGTGATCCTGTTCGTCAAACTGCGCGCCGGCGCGGCGCTGGACGCCCTCTTGCAGCAGCGCATCCGCGCCCGCCTGCGCGAGTACGCCTCGCCGCGCCACGTGCCGGCGGTGATCGCCGCCGTGACCGACATCCCGCGCACGCGCTCCAACAAGATCAGCGAGCTGGCGGTGCGCGAAGTCGTCCACGGCCGCCCGGTCAAGAACACCGAAGCCCTGGCGAACCCGGAGGCCCTGGCTCAGTTCGCCGGACGGGCCGAATTGGGACTGCCTTGACCTGACGGGCTTTTCCTGTTCTCCTGGAGTGCACGGAGGTACCCCCCATGACTCTCCTGAGTTCTCTCGTCAACCGCCAGCGCCGCACCGTTTCCATCAGCCCGCAAGCCACGGTGCGCGACGCCGCCAAGGCCATGGCTGAGGCCAACGTTGGCTGCGCCGCCATCATGCAGGGCCGCCGGCTGGTCGGCATGTTCACCGAGCGCGACATTCTCAAGCGCGTCCTGCTGCGCAACCTGGACGTGGATGCCGTGGCCGTGCACGACGTGATGACCACGGCGCTGATCTGCGCGCAAGGCGAGCAGTCGGCGCGCGACGCGCGCCTGCTGATGCAGCGCCATCACATCCGCCACCTGCCCGTGCTCGACGCGCAGGGCCTCCTGCTCGGCGTGCTCTCGATCCGCGACCTCATCCAGGACGAGGTGCAGGAAGTGCGCGACTACATGGCGCTGGCTGAAGGCTGAGGCCGGCGGCGGCGCGCCGGCGTCACCGTGAACAGGAATTCGCGGTTCTCCAGGTGGCCGACGGTGCCCACGCGCTCGCCGCGCGGATTGTGCACGCCGATGCGCGCGCCGACGTAGCGCCGGAACGGAATCGCTTCGACGCGCACCGATCCGTGGCGCGCGAGCAGCGCCTCGACCGCATCGCGCGTGATGAAACCCTCGTCGTTGAAGGAGAGCACGATCGCCACGCCGTCGAGCGCCTCGAGCACCGCGCCCAGCGCCGCGTGAGTGGCGCGCCGGCTGTTGAAGGGGCTGCGGCGAGTGCGCACGTCCACGCGCTTGCAGGCCACGCCGAACACTTGCGGCTCGTCGCCGAGCGCCAGCGTCTCCCACACGTGATAGTTGCCGAGATAGGAGTGCTGGTTGTAAGGCGGATCCAGGTAGGCGACGTCGCCGGCGAAGCACCGGGCCGCTGCGAGCGCGTCGAGCCGCCAAGCTTCGGCGCCGCCGGCGCGGGCGCGCGGCAGCAGTTCGGGAGGCTCGAGGCGGAACTCGCGCTCGCTGCGCGGCGCCCACTCCTTGAGATAGGCCATCTGCACGCCAGTGGTGGAGTCCACGCGGTCGGCGGCGGTGAGCAGCGCGGACAGGGCGACGCTGGCGAGCTCCGGATCCAGCGGCAACGTCGCGAGGTGCCGGCGCGCCGCCTCAATGCGCGCGGCGTTGATCGGCTGAAAGTAGCGCGCGCTGCGGCCGTAGGTCTCCGTGAACCAGCCGCCGGCGGGGGAGCCGTCCGCCGCCGCCTGGTTCAATTCGGCGATCAATGCCGCCGCCGTCTCCTGCCAACGCTCGCGGTCGGCAACCACCAGGCCGTGCGCCAGGCGCCAGGCGTACTCGTTGTGATCGTTGGCGATCACCGCGAAACCGGCCTCCTTGAGCGCGCGCGCCACGCGCGCCGTGCCGCTGAAGAGATCGAGCACCGGACCCTGCGGCTCGAGAGCCTGCACGGCTTCGACGATGCGCGGCAGCAGCAGGCGCTTCGATCCGAGATATTTGATCATGCCGCGTCGCGCGCGCGCTCCGCGCCGCTCCGCCAGCGCAGTTTGCGCAGCACGTCCGGATGGAGCAGCACCAGCACCGTCACGAACTCGAGGCGGCCCAGCCACATGCCCAAGGTGCAGGCCAGCGTGCCGATCGGATCGAGGAAAGCATAGTTGTTCATCGGACCAGCGGCGCCGAAGCCCGGGCCCGCGTTGTTGATGCAAGCCACCGCGGCGCTGAAGGCCGTGACCATCTCCGTGCCCAGCACTACCAGCAGGGAGCCGAGGAGCATGTAGGCGAAGCAGTAGACCGCGACCACCGCGACGATGGCGCGCAGCGCCTCTTCCGGCACGGAATGCCCTTTGTGCCGGATCGGCAGCACGCCGCGCGGGTGCAGCACGCGCACCAGTTCGCGGTGCATGAACTTGAAAGTGAGAATCCAGCGAATGACTTTGGGGCCGCCGCCGGTGGATCCGGCGCAGGCGCACAGCAGCAGGGCGCCGAGCAGGAACAGGCGGGCGGCGTCGCTCCAAGGGGCCACAACCCAGTCGGCGGAGGCGAAGCCGCAGGCGGAAATCAACGAGGCAACGTTGAAGGCAGTGGTGCGCAGGGCGTCGAGACCCGGCAGGCCGTGCGCCAGGACCGCGGCGGCGCCGAGAGTGAAGACGAGAAATCCCGCCAGGTAGAGCCGCAACTCGGTGTCGCGCAGGAACTCGCGCGGGCGGCGGAAGAAACCGATCCAGAGCAAGGGAAAGCTGATGCCCGCCACCAGCATGAAGAACGTGATGATCCACTCGGCGGTCGGACTCTGGTAGCCGGCGATGGAGAGCGGATGCGGGGAGAAGCCGCCCGTCGAAATCGTGGCCATCGAGTTGCACACCGCGTCGAAGATCGGCATTTCCGTCAGGCTGATCAGGGCCAGGATCTCGGCCAAAGTCAGAGTCAGGTAGAGCCACAGGATGCGCCAGGCGGTGCTGCGCAGCCGCGGGCTGATCACGTCGGCCGTCGCGGTGGATGATTCCGCGAAGAAAATCTGGCGGCCGGCGACGCCCATCTGGGGCAGGATGACCACGAACATCGCCACCACGCCGAAACCGCCGATCCAGTGCAGCACTGCGCGCCACAGGAAGGCGGGCCGATCCCAGACGGAGAAGTCGGTCAGGACCGAGGCGCCGGTGGTGGTCAGGCCGGAAACGGATTCGAACAATCCGTCGAAGTAGTCGAGGCCGCCCCACCAGAAGGGGATGGCGGCGAATTGTCCGACCACGATCCAGGAGCCGGCCACGATCGCCAGGGCTTCGGAGCGCAGCAGGTTCGGCGACCTCTGGAACCAGCGCGCGGCGAAGCGGCCCGCGCCGAAAGTCAGAATGCCGCCGGCGGCGTAGGGCAGCAGCGCGCTCCACGCGCCGCCCCGCAGCGCCGCGTCCCAGGCGCCCATGCCCAACGGCGCCAGAAAGGCGAGCGCGAAGACCTGCAGGAGCTTGCCGAGAACGCCCGCGACCAGTTCCAGCCGCACGCTAATCCTCCGCCTTCACGGGGCGGGTGAAGAAGCGGCGCGTCTCCTCCAGGCTGTCGGCGCGGCAGAAGACCAGCAATTGGTCGCCTGCTTGGATCAGGTCCGCGCCGTGCGGAATCATCACGCCCTCGTCCCGCAGCACGGCGCCGACGATGGCAAACACCGGGGCGCGCATGCGGGCCAGCGGCGTGGGGGGGAAATCCTTGGGCACGTCGAGGCGCACCAGGCGGACTTCGCCGTGCTCGAATTCGGCCAGCACGTCGCGGTCGGTGCGGTTGGCGCGGCGCACGACGGTGGACACGGCTGCGCCCAGCGCGCTGCGCACGACGTCGATGCCGACGGCCTCGAACAATCGCTCGTTGGCCGGCTTGTCGGCGCGCGTGATGATGCGCGGCACGCCCTGCTGCTTGGCCAGCAGCGAGACCAGCAGATTCTTCTCGTCGTTGCTGGTGACGGCGATCAGCACGGCGTCGTCGCCGATGCGCTCCTCGCGCAGCAGTTCGATGTCGGTGCCGTCGCCGTGCAGAACCAGCGACTTCAGCTGCGGCGCGATCTCGCCGGCGCGCTCGGCGTCGGATTCGATGACTTTGACGTTCCAGCCCGCCTCCTCCAGCCCCTGCGTGACGGCGAAGCCGACGACGCCGCCGCCGACCACCGTCGCGCGCCGCAAGTCCCGCCCGCCGCCGCGCGGCTCGAGGTACTTGGTGAGCAGCAGGTTCATGCCCGTGAGATTGCCCATCGCCGTGACCTTGTCGCCGGCCTGGAACCGGGTGTCGCCGTTGGGAATGAAGGTGTCGTGGTCCCGCTGGCCCATGACCAACACCACGCCCTTGGGCACGCCGACCTCTTTGAGCGAACCGCTGCTGATGTGCGCGCCGGGCTCGATGCGCTTCTTCACCAGGCGCACGCGCCCGCCCTCGAAGGCTTCGGCGTCGAGCGCGCCCGGCACCATCACGATCTTGAGAATTTCCTTGGCCAGGCGCGAGGCGGGCAGGATGACCGAATCAATGCCCAGCGAGCGCGCCAGCGAGACGGCGTCCGACTCGTTGGATTGCGCGGTGTGGCTGCGCAGGAAGCAGGTCACTTGGCCGGCGCCCAGGCGCTTGGCCTCGACGCAGGCGACCAGGTTGCGCTCGTCCACGGCGGTGCAGGCGACGAACAGGTCCGCCGAGCCCGTGCCGGCGGCGACCAGGGTCTCGCCGGAGGTGGCCGAGCCGCGCACGATCTGCACGTCCAGGCGCTCGATGGCCGGATCGCGCGCCTCGTCCGGCAGCACCAGAATCACCGAGTGATCGGCCATCAGGGCTTCCGCCAGGCGGAAAGCCACGTGATCCTCTCCGCCGATGCAGACCCGCATCAGGCGGCATGATAGCGGGGGCGGACCGTCGCTAGAAGTTGCGCCGGTTGCCGGCTTCCAGCTTCTTCAGGTTGTTGGTCGCGTCCCGCAGGGCGGTGGCGATGCGGTCGCGGTCCTCGCCGGTCAGGCCGCCGGCGTCGAGCAGCGCCTGCGCGCGCGCCACCGCTTTGCGGTAGAGCTCCAGAGCCAGCGCGTCCTCGTCCTTCAGGTAATAGTGGTGGATGACCGCGTAATCATTCATCACTTGCGGATCGTCCGGCAGCAGTTCGTAGGCCTTGGCGTAGGCCTCGCGCGCCTTCTCGGCGTTGCCGGCGTCGCGATGGAAGAAGGCCAGGTTCTGCCAGGCGTAGCCGTCGTCGGGCGTCAGCCGCACGACCAGATTCATGATGGATGCGCCCTCCGCGCTCATGCCGAGGCCGCCGTCCTGCGGCGCGGGGCCGACCTTGCCGGCCAGCCAAGTCATTTTTTCGGCGAGCGCCTGGCCGCCATCCGCAGCCTGCCGCGCCGACTGCGCGTACACGTCCGCGCGGGCGTCCAAGTAAGCCGCCCAGAAGCGCGCCGCCGCGCCCAGGGCCTCGTTGACATTTTCGGTCTGCTCGGCGCGGATCAGATCTTCGGCGCGCCGGAAGGCGCCGTCGCCGAGATAGAAGTTCGCGTCCACGAAGCCGGGGTTGGCCTCGAGAACCTTCAGCAGATCGTCGCGCAGGCCGGGCCAATCCACCGGCGCGCTGGCCCAGGACGAGAGGCCGCGGAACCACAGCGCGTCGAGGTTCTTCGGATTCTTCTCCAGCACCATGGTCAGGGGCGCGCGCGCGTCGCCTTGCAGCCAGTTGTAGGTCGCCGCCAGATCGAGGCCGATGGGATCGCGCCGCGCCGCCTCGACGTACAACTCCACGGCTTCCTGACGCAGCGCCGCGTTCGCGGATCCGCCAGCGGCCCACAGCGTGATTTTCAGTTCGCCCAGCCGCACGCACGGAGCGGCGGTCTTGGGCGCCTTCTCCATCGCGAGGCGGAAGGCCTTCTCGGCGGCGGCGTAGGCCGCGGCGGAGTCCTCCTCGTCGCCGACTTCGGCCGCCTTGCGCGCCTGGGCCATCAGCACGCGTCCGCGCTGGAGCAGCAAGCGCGCGGAATCCTTGTGCTTGGCCTGCCCGGCGTCCAGCGCCTCGAGCGCCGCGTTCAGATCGTTGGCATTGAGGAGCGATTCGGACCAGTGCTCGTACGTCTCGTCCGTCGCGCCCGCCAGCGGCGCGGCGCCGGAGAAGAAGTCCGCCACTTCGAACCACGCGTCCACCGCCGCGAGACCCGCCACTTCCGGATCGCCGGATTGGATGCGCGCTTCCGTCCAGCGCATCAGGAACACGCCGAAGCGCGTGCGCACGGCGCCGTCCTGGTGCGTGTCGGCGCCGGCGCCGCGCAGGCCGGCGATGGCGGCTTCGTACTTGCCGGCCTTGGCGTAGTTGTCGGCCTGGACGAAGGCCCGATCGAGGGCGGGATCCTGCGGCGCCAGCAGGGCGCCGAGGGAGAGCAGTGCGGTGGCGAGGTGCGGAATCACGGTCGGATCTAGCGCAGGGCTTCGGCGAGGCGGGCGCGCAGGAGGGCAACCCCCTGCCGGCGTTCGAAGGGGAAGTGTTTCACGCTTTCGGAGAGGAACTCTTCCACCATCTCAGTGCGGTGACGCCGCACCAACTGCAGGTAGGCGAGATTCTCCCAGGCGTCGCCGACGGCTTCGTCCACGTAGCGATGTTCCGCTTCGGGAACATCGGCGGGGAGTTCAGCCAGCTGGCGGGTGCCAATTTGAATGGACCTATGCAACTCCCGTTCCGCCAGGTCCCAGTGTTCGTCCAGGTAGTAGACGGCGATCAGCGCGCGGTCGTTGACGATGCGCGCGTCTTCCGGCGCCAGTTCGACGGCGCGGGAGTAGGCCCCCCAGGATTCCTCGAAGAGCAGCGCCGCGCCGGCGGCATCGCCGGACTCCGCGGCGGTGACGCCGAGGTCGCGGCAGGCCAGTCCCAGGTTGTTGAGCCAGTTGGCGTCGTTGCCGTGAACGCGGCAGATCGCGCCGAGAAATTCGCGCGCTCCGCCCAGATCGTTGTCGCGGAAGAAATCGGCGGCCACGGCCTCGATCGCGAGGCGCAGCGTGTCGGGATCGGCGGCGGGCTCGAGGCGCGCCGGCGCGGCGGTGAGAATCTCGACGAGCAGCGCGCCGGCTTCCTGATGGCGGCCTTCGTCGCGCAGCGTCCAAGCCTGCTGCACGCGCAGCAGATGCAGCCAGTCCTGACACGACGCGCTGAAATCGGACTGCGCGCTCTGCGCCTGGAGGAAGCACTCCTCCGCGCGTTGATAGGACTCGGCGGCCTTCTGCGTGTCGAGCGCGGTGCGCGCCTCGCGGCCCTGAAAGAAGAGCGCTTCGCCCAGGTACCACAGCAGCAGGGCATCGGCCGGGCGCGCGCGCCGCACTTCCTCCAGCGTCGCCACCTGGAGATTGCGCTGGGCGCCGCTGAGCCCGCGCAGGCGCTCGTAGAGCACTTCGACGGGGGGGGCCGTCAGCAGGCCGATCCGCGCGGCCTCCGCCGCCGCTTCCCACTGCTGCTGCCAAGCGCGCAGATCGAAGAGGGGCAGGCTGGCGGATCGAGAACCGCGGGCCAGACTGGCCTGCAGAGCCTGCGCTGCGACGTCCGCGGCAGCGGGCACGGCCTCGCCGGCCTGAATGGCCTGCACGGTGCGCTGCAGGCCGCAGCGGCCGATTTCCTCCAGTTGCGCGGCGTCGGCCTGGTCGCGATCCAGTTCGGCCCAGGCCTGCTCCGCCGCGGTCCACGCGGCCTCCGTGTCGCCGTTGAGGCGCAGGGTCTTGGCCAGCAGGACGCGCGCGGAAGTCCGGCCTGGCTCCAGGGCCAGAGCCTGCTCCGCGGCGGCCAGGGCATCGGCCGGCAGGAAGGAGATGGAGCGTCCTGCTGCAAGCTCGCGCTCGATCAATTGCAGGGTGGTTTCGGCGTAGAGCTCCCAGAAGGCCGGATCCTCGCCGTAGCGGCCCGTGTTCTGGTCCAACTGCACCAGGGCAGCTTCCAGGTCCGTGGCGCGCAGATCGCGCATTGCGTCCAGGAAGGAAGGGTCCTGGGACGGCGCACCCGCGGGCGCGCCGGATCTCGGCTCCGCCGGCCCCCCCGGCCCCTGGCAACTCAGGCACAGAAACAGGACCGCGCCCAGGTAACGCGCGATCTCCGGAAAAACGCAGCGGAAACCGGCCACCATCTTCGTCATTATAGGAGCCAAGGCATGAGCAACCCTCGTCCCCGCCCCGCGCACCGCGCGCCGCTTTCGTGGCGCCGCTGCGCCTGGATCGGTCTCTGTCTGCTTCCGGTGGCCTGCTGGAGCACCGGCAACCCCGGAACGATCTTCGACCCGGCCAACCCGGGCGGCGGCGACCCCGGCGAAGAACCCACCCCGCCCAAGGAGCCGGGACCGCGGGTGGCTCCGGTGGATGGCGGCCTGAGCCTGCCCGGGCGCCCCGTGCTGGAGGCCATGGCGCCCTCTTCGGGCCTGACCGGCGTGGACATCCAGGCGCCGATCGCCCTCTGGTTCAGCGAAAGCGTGCAGTCGGCCACCGTCAGCGGGCAGAACCTGCAGATTCGCCCGGCCGGCTTCAGCAGTGTGGCGGGCGCGCAGATTCCCACGACCTCCACGTGGCTGGCGGGCCAGCGTTGCGTGCTGTTGCAGCCCACCGTGCTGCTCGCGCCGAACACGGTGTATGAAGTGGCGGCCAACGACGAGATTCTGGATCTCGAGGGCAATCGCCTGATCGTCGCCAGCACCGGCGTGCTCGGCACCTTCCAGACTTCCGCGCAGGCCGCGGGACTGGCGCCGCGCGTGCTCGGCTCCTTCCCGCCGCGCAACACGGTCAACCAGCCCAGCGACTACCCGGTTCTGCTCGTCTTCAGCAAGCCGATGGATTTCACGGGCATTTCCAGCGCCGTGCAGTTGCGCAACCTGGACCTCAGCGCCGACGCGGACTTCGATCTCACCGTCCCGCCCGAGTCGCGGCTGGCCGGCAACCGCGCATTCCTCTTTTCGCACCTCGACGACGAGTCGGACCTCGATGCGCAGTTGCGCCTGCACGTGGACGTCACGCTGACCGACGCAGACTTCTTCCCGCATGCGCTCGCGGCGCCCTACACCGCAGTCTGGAGCACGCTGCCCTTCTCGCGCCCGGCCGCGGTGGTCCCGGTGGACGAAGATCCGCTGGATCCGTTCATCACCGCCATTTCCGGCCAGAATTTCGACGACTTCCAGGTGGACGTCTTCATGGGGCCGAGTTCCTTCGCCGGCGACTCCGTGATCCTGATGGCGCACGAAGCCAACGAGACGACGTTCGTGCAGAACACCGGCAAGGCCGGCGCCGGCAGTCCGCGCTTCCATCTCGACCTGGGCAGCAATTCGAACACGGGGCCGATCTTCGGCTCCAGTTCGGAAGTGGTGCTGGCCTCCTTCGCCGTGCGCGGCAGTCTGCGCAGCAGTTTCCAGGTGGCGCGCGACGCCGACGGCGAGCCCGTGCCCATCGTGGTGGACGCCATCGCGCCCTCGCTGCTTTCCTTCGGCCCGCCCGGCGGCCTCTTCGGCAGCCAATTCGTCGCCGACGTGCCGGAACTGCGTCCGTACGGCCGCGCCACCGAGCCCGTGGCGCGCGTGCGCGTGCGTTATCCCGCGCTCGGTCCGGCCCTCGAGCGCGACGCCTACGCTCCGGCCTCGAACGGCTTCTTCATTGGACCCGCCTTCGACACCGGGCTGGTCGGCGGCGGACCCTTCCCGTTCGACGTGCTGCTCACGGACGCCTACGGCAACGTCTCCTCGGTGGCGTTGCCCGCCAGCGCCGCCTTCCGCGGCTTCGTCGGCCCGGTGCCGCTGGCGGGGGGCGACTTCCGCGTGTCGGTGCACGATCTCGACTCGCTCTTCCCGGTCACGAACGCGCAAGTCTTCGTCGAGGATCTTGGCGGCGGGGCGGAGGATTCCGGCCTCACGGGCTCGGATGGCTCCATCACGTTCGGCGGCCGCAGCGGTCCCCAGACCGTCACGATCGTCGCCGCGGATCGTCATGCCGTGACTCTGTTCGGCGTCGCCAGCACCGAAGTGTCCGTGCCGCTGCCGCCCGACGAAACCACGCTGGCCACGCTGGCGCCCGGCGTCAGCGGCGCGACCACCGGCATCACGACGCTGTCCGGCAACCTGCTCGCCGACGAAGACGGACTCGACGATGCCGATCTGCAGCAGACCGTGGATCTGGAAGTGCTGTTCGGCGCCGGACTGCTGGCGCGCTTGCAGCGCCTCGGCTGGTACGCGGCCTTCCACGAGGTGGAGGACTACCCGGCGGCGGGCACCTACTTCCGCTTCTTCGCCCAGGATCCCGCGATTCTGATCGAGCCTTCGACGGGCGGCGCCGTCGTCAGCCCGGTGCTCGAGCTCGTGGAGAGCACCAACGAATTGCTCAGCGCCACGGACTATCAATATCCGCTCAGCGTCGCGCTCGGGCCGGGCTTCGATTTGCCGGTGGACGACGCCAGCGCGCTGGCTCTCACGCGCGTGCCGGGCCTGGACGGATTGGCGACCGTGGGCATCGGCGCCGTGTCCGGCGCCAGCGCCGACGCGGAAGTCGAAATCGAATTGCACGGCGCGGCCGTGACCGAAGGCGCGGCGCCCGGAGAAGTCATCCTGCAAGTCGGCGCGTTGGACGACGACGGCGATTACGCGCTGGCGCGCAGCACCGCGGTGCTCGCGGCCGCGCCGGGGCTCGTGGCGCTCAGCCTGCCTGGCATTCCCGAGGCGGGCGCGGCCTGGACCGGCGCCTCCTATCCCTTCACGCGCAGCTTCAGCGCCACGCTGACGCCGGGCAACGGCTTCTACCGCATGATCGTGCGCGACGACGCGCTGCCGCCGCGCACCTGGGAATTCTGGATCTCGGCCACCGCCGGCGCCGGCGGGTCCATCACGCTGCCGAGCCTCAAGGAAAGTCCGTCCGCGCCGATCGGCGAGCCGCCGCTCACCACCGCGCCCGGCGCCAATTGGCGCGCCTTCTTCGAGTCCTACGACATGCCGCCGACTTTCGCCGAGCTGGGCTTCTTCTTCAGCGCCCTGCGCCGCGATTGCGAAGGCTTCGCGCGCGCCGTCGCCGGACCGCCGCTGGCCTTCTAGGCCGGGAAGCGGGGCAGGCCGGCAGGCCGCGATTGGACGGGGGGCGGGCGCAGCGCTATCCTCTCCCGTCCCTTTCCTGGAATCTCCTGTTCTCGGAAGCGGGATCAAGGGCTCCCTTCGGAGTCCCACTCGACCCGGCCGGCGGCATCTGCCCTCAGCCATCAGGAAACCCATGCCCGTCAGAATCGAACGCAAAGCGGAAATCATCCGCGACTTCGCCCGCGGGGCGAACGACTCAGGCTCCGCCGAAGTGCAGGTTGCGTTGCTCACCGAAAGCGTGAACAACCTCACCGAGCACTTGGCTCGCCATCCCAAAGACAACACCACCCGCCGGGGCCTGCTCAGCCAGGTCTCGCGCCGCGCACGCCTGCTCAAGTACCTGAAGAGGACTGATGCGGTGAAATACCACGCGATCGTCGATCGCTTGGGACTGCGTGGCTGATCCGGCGCAACACGGGCACTGCCTCACGGCGGTGCCCGTCGCGCTTTTCAGCGGACTCAGCTCGCACTTCGCGGGCAAATTGCATGCGCGCGCCCTGGACGCAGTCCAGCCGGGCGCGGCATGAAGCGGAAGCGGCGCCACACACGGCGACGGACGTCAGCGGCAACACAACAACAAGCGGAATCAAAACATGACCATCTCGAAAAATCCCAACGTGCGCTCCGTCTCCAAGGAGATCGGCGGCCGCACCCTCACGATCGAAACCGGATGGATCGCCAAGCAGGCTGCGGCCGCGGTGATCGTCTCCTATGGTGAAACCGTCGTTCTTTCCGCCGTCACCGACGGCGGTCCGAAGACTTTGCCATTCTTCCCGCTCACGGTCGAATACCGCGAGAAAACTTACGCCGCCGGCAAGATTC
Source organism: uncultured Planctomycetales bacterium (assembly GCA_964453755.1). GTDB lineage: Bacteria > Planctomycetota > UBA1135 > UBA1135 > UBA1135 > JAQBVK01. Next base: position 566 of record CAYVPL010000028.1, on the reverse strand, counting down.
CGGGCGGCTTCTTCAAGCGCGAAGGCCGCCTGGACACCAAGGAAGTCCTGGCCTGCCGCCTCACGGACCGCTCGATCCGCCCGATGTTCGCCGAGGGTTTCCGCAACGAAATCCAGGTCAACAACACGGTGATGTCCTACGACCAGGAGAACGAGCCGGAAGTGCTGTCCATGATCGCGTCCATGGCGGCGCTGGCGCTGTCGCCGATTCCCTGCCAGGGGACGATGGCTGCGGTGCGCCTGGGCTGGATTGACGGCAACATCATCGTCAACCCGACCTGGTCCATCCTCGAGAACGAGGCCAACCGCCTCGATCTGATCATGTCGGCCACCGCCAACGCCATCACCATGGTGGAAGCCGGCGGCCGCGAGCTGCCGGACTCCGAAGTGGTGAAGGTGCTCGCCGCGGGCCACGACGTCTGCCGCGAGATTGTCGCCATGGTGGACGAACTCGTGAAGATGTGCGGCCAGACCAAAGTCGTGCCGGTGCTGCCCGAGAAGGACCACCTCACGCACGAAATGCTGCGCGCCAAGTACGGCGAGCCCGCCGTGCGCAAGATCCTGCTG
>CAYVPL010000027.1:2963-17045 GCA_964453755.1 uncultured Planctomycetales bacterium | reverse complement strand
GCTCGAGGCCATGCAGGAGCGCCAAGTCACGAGCGCCGGCCAGACCCACGCGCTGCCCGAGCCCTTCTTCGTGCTGGCCACGCAGAATCCGATCGAGCAGGAGGGCACCTATCCCCTGCCGGAGGCGGCGCTGGACCGCTTCCTGTTCCTGATCAAGGTGGACTACCCGAGCGCGCGCGAGGAAGCGGAGATTCTGCGCCGCACCACCGGCGCCGACGCCGGCGAGATCGAAGCGGTGTTCACCGCCGAGGATCTGCTGCACCTGCACGCGCTCGTGCGCGAGATTCCCGCCGCCGATCCGGTGATCGATTTCGCGGTGCGCCTCGTGCGCGCCACGCGCCCCGGCCCCGACGCGCCGGAATTCGTGCGCCAATGGGTCACGTGGGGCGCCGGTCCGCGCGCGTCGCAGAATCTGATCCTCGCGGGCAAGGCGCGCGCGCTGCTGCACGGACGCTATCACGTGTCGGCGCAGGACGTCGCCGCCGTCGCGCCGTCGGTGCTGCGCCACCGCGTGTTGACGAATTTCGCCGCCGAGGCCGAGAACGTGAGTCCGGACGAGGTGGTCGCGCGCCTGCTGCGCGCGATTGAACCGCACCCGAGCGCACTCGACGGAGAGCGTGCCGCCGGCATCGGATCCTAAGCTGCTGGCGCGGCTCGCGCGGCTGGAGCTGCGCGCCCGCACGGCGGTCGAAGGCATGCAGGGCGGGCGCCACCGCTCGCGCGCCCGCGGGTCCTCGACCACGTTCGCCCAGCACCGCGAGTACGCGCCCGGCGACGACATGCGCCGCCTGGATTGGAAAGTGCTCGCGCGCACGGACCGGCCGATCGTGCGCGAGTACGAGGAAGAAACGTCGCTGACGCTGTGGATCCTGCTCGACGCTTCCGCCTCCATGCGCTTCGGCAGCCTGGAGTGGAGCAAGTGGGATTACGCCACCTGGCTCGCGGCCGCGCTGGCGCGCATCGCCACCGATCAGCAGGATCGCGTCGGCGTGGTGATCACGCGCGGCGCGCAGGCGGCGCAGGTGCTGCCGGCGGCCGGCGGCGAAGCGCATTGGGCGGCCACAGTCGCCGCGCTAGAAGCCGCGGAACCCGCGGGCGAAGGCGATCCCGGCGCGGCGCTGGAGCAGGCGGCGGGATTGATGGAGCGCCGCGGCATCGTGGCCTGGATCAGCGATTGTTTCGGCGGACCGGCCGCCGCCGCGCAAGGCGTGTCGCGCCTGCGCCACCGCGGCCACGATCTGATCGTGCTGCGCACGCTGGATCCGGCGGAAATCCAGTTCCCCTACGGGCGCATCACGCAATTTGAAGGACTCGAGTCCGCGGAGCGCCTGCGCCTGGATCCGCGCGCGGTGCGCGACGCGTACTTGGAAGAGTTCGAGGCGCACGGCCGCGAACTGCGGCGCCTCCTGCGCGGCCTCGGCTGCGACTTCCGGCGCATGCCCACCGACGAGCCGCTTGAAGCCGGCCTCGTCGAATTCCTGGCCCGCCGCGGCGCACGCCTGCGCCGCCTGAGCCGATGAGTTTCGGCGCGCCCTGGGTGCTGGCCGGCCTGCCGCTGGTGGCGGTGCCGATCATCATTCACCTGCTGCAGCGCCGCCGCTACCAGCGGGTGGAATTCGCGGCGATGGAATTCCTGCGCCGCGCGATGAAGCGCATGCGCCGGCGCGTCCTCCTCGAGGACATCCTGCTGCTGGCGCTGCGCACGCTGGCCGTGCTCTGCGCCGTGCTGGCGCTGGCGCAGCCCGGCGCCGAACGCGCGCCGGAGTGGCTCGCGCGCTCCGTGCACACCGAGATCCTGGTGTTGGACGCTTCGCTGTCCATGAACCACCGCAGCGCCGGCCAAAGTTCCTGGGAGCGCGGCATCGGCCTGGCCGAGCGCACGCTCAGCGAGTCCGACGGCTCGCGCGGCGCGCGGGCCGCGGTGGTGCGCGCCGGCCTGCGGGCCGAGCGTCTCGCCGCCGGCGATCCCGCGGCGGCGCGCCTGGCCTTGCAGCAGATGGAGCCGGCCGGCGCCGGCCACGCCGATCTCGCCGGCGCGCTCGAAACCGCGCTGCGCACCGCGGAAGATCTCGGGCAAGGCGCGCCGCCGCGCGTGACCGTGTTCACGGACCTGCAGGCGCACTCCTGGAATCTGGCCGAGCAGGAATTGCCCGCCCTCGCGCGGCTGCTGCAATCCGGCATTCCCGTGGAGATCGTGGACGTCGGCGCCGCGGTGCGCGACAACGTGGCGGTGACCGCGCTGGAGTTGCCCGCCGCGCGCTGGTTCCAAGGCGAGATCGTGGACGCCGTCGCGCGCCTGCGCAATTTCGGCGCCGCCACCGCCGAGTTCCGCGCCGAGTGCCTGCTCGACGGCGACCCGGTGGCCACCGAAGAATTCCGCCTCGGGCCCGGCGAGAGCGCCGACTGGACCATTCCGCTGCTGCCGCGCACCGCCGGCGTGCGCGCCGCCGAAGTGCGCATTGCGCACGACGCGCTGGCCGAGGACGACGCGCGCGGCGTCAGTTTCGAGATCGTGGACGCGCTGCAAGTGGCGCTGATCGGCGAACCGGCGCCGCGCGACCGCGCACCAGGCGTGTGCGACGCGTTCCTCAACTACCTGGACCTCGGCGAAGGCGCGCCGCTGCGCCCGCGCCTGATCCCCCCCGCCGCGCTCGACGCGCGCGCGCTGGCCGACGCCGACGTGGCGGTGCTCGCGGACGCCGGCGCGCTGAGTCCCGCCGGCGCCGAGGCGCTCGCCGGCTTCCTGGCGCGCGGCGGCGGCCTGCTGATCGCCCTGGGTCCGCAGACCGGCGCTGCCGAGCTCGAAACGCTGCGGGCCGCGCTGCCGCCCAGCGCGGTGCTCGTGGAAGCCTCGCAGCTCGCCGACGAGCCCTTCACTCGTCTGACGATTCTCGACGAGGCGCATCCGGCCCTGCGTTTCTTCCTCGAGCCGCGCTGGCGGCCGCTCCTGACTGAAATCCCGTTCCGCGAGTGGCGGCCGCTGCGCCTGCAGGAAGGCGGCGTCGCGCGCGTGATCCTCGCCTTCACGCGCGACGAAACTCTCGCCGACGCCGGCGCGGCGCTGATCGAGGAGCGCGCCGGGCCGGGCGTCGTCGCCTGGCTGGCGGCCGCGCCGCACTCGACGTGGAATCGCATGGAAGAAGTGGCGAGCGGAACGCTCGCGCTGCTCTACGACCTGATCTTCCATCTCGCGCCCGCGACGGGATTCCCGCCCGCGGTCGAGATCGGCCAGCCGCTGGAGATCCTGCTGCCGGCGGCGCCGCTCGAAGTGCTGCTGCGCGATCCCGAAGGCACGCGCTATCCGGCGCAGGTCACCTGGAGCAGCTTGCCCGGCGAGCGCACCAGCCGCGTGGTGCTGAATCCCGCGGTGAGCAGCGCCGGCATCTGGCGCGCCGAGGCCAGCCTGCTCGACGACGACGGCAGCGACCGCCGGGTCGAGTACCGGCTCGCGGTCGGCACGCCGCCGCTCGAAAGCGATTTGCGCGCCGCCGATGCCAGCGCCCTGCGCGCGCTGCTGCCTCCCGGCGTGCTGTTGCGTAACGCCGACGAGGACTCGCTGCTGGAGGACAGCAGCGACGGCGCGCGCGCCGACTACTCGCTGCTCTTCTGGAAGATCGTGCTGGGCCTCTTCGTGGCTGAAACTTTGCTTGCGGCCTGGCAGGACCGCCGCCGCCTGTGAGCAGCCTCGACTTCAACGCGCTGCCGCCCGCCTGGCTGATCGGCCTGGTGCTCGCGCCCGCCGTCCTGCTGCTGGCCTGGTGGGCGTACCGCGTGCATCGTCAGACGCGCCGCCGCCGCGCCGCCGCCTGGCTGTTGCGCGCGGCATTGCTGGCCTTCGTCGCAGCGCTGTGTTTCGGCCCGTATTGGCGCCGCGACGAGACCCGCAGCGAGCCGGCGCCGCTGGCGCTGCTGCTGGACGACTCCGCCTCGATGCAAACCGCCGACACGGGACAACTGGGCACGCGCCTCGAGCGCCTGCGCGCGGTGTTGGCCACGGACGGTTTCGTCACCACGCTGGCCCAGCGCTACGCGCTCGAAGCTTGGAAGTTCGCCGGCAGCCTGGGCGCCACTGCGGCCGACGGCAGCACGCTGCAGGGCCGCGGCCAGGGCACCGGCCTGCCGGACGCGCTGCTGGCGCTCGCCGAGGAATACCGCGGACGCCAGGTTCCCGACCTGATCGTGATCAGCGACGGGCGCTCCAACCAAGGCGCCGAGATGGAGGCGGCGGCCGAGCGGCTGCGCGCAGAAGGCGTGCGCGCGCATGCCGTGCTGATCGGCCGCGCCGAGGAGTCGCCGGACTGGGCGCTCGAGAAGATCAGCGCGCCGGACCGGCTCATCAGCGGCGACGTCGGCCTCTTCAGCCTGCGCCTGCGCGGCTCGGGCGCCGGCCTGCCCCCCGAGGCGCTGATTCGCCTGCTCGACGAAAGCGGCAACGTGCTCGACGAGCGGCGCGAGCCCGCGCCGGGCCCCGAGGGCGCGCCCTTCACGCTCACCGCCCGCCTCGACGGCGAAGGCGAGCGCCGTCTCGTGGCGGAAGTCGAGGCAGCGCCCGGCGAGACGGCGCTCGCCAACAATCGTCTGACATTCACAGTGGAGGTGCGCAAAGTCAAACTGCGCGTGCTCTACGTCGAAGGGCGCGCGCGCTGGGAATACACCTATCTGCAGCGGCGCCTCGTGCGCTCCGAGATGGACGTGCAATTGCAGTGCTGGCTGGCCGACGTCAGCCCCGGCTTCGTGCAGGAGCATTCGAGCGACGTCGGTCCGCTGCTGAGCCTGCCGGTGGACGCCGACGCGCTCTTGGCGGCCTACGACGTCGTGATTCTCGGCGAGGCCGAGCCCAGCCGCCTCACCGGCGATCCGCTCGACGGCAACCGCTTTCTCGACGCGGTGGCGGGCTTCGTCGAGCGCGGCGGCGGCCTGCTGCTGCTCGCGGGCCCGCGCCACAATCCGCGCGCGCTGATCGGCACGGCGCTCGAGCCGCTGCTGCCGGTGATCCTCGGCCGCGAAGGTCCGGCGCCCAGCGAGGGCTTCCGCCCGACGCCGCCCGATCCGCAGCGGCCGAGCGCAGTGGCGATGCTGGACGCCGATCCGGCGCGCAATCAGGCGCTGTGGGACAACTCCACGCCGCTCCAATGGTTCATGCCGGTCGAGCGCCTGCGCCCCGGCGCCACCGCCTGGCTGGTGCACGAAACGCTCGGCAACACTTATGGCCCGTACGTGATCGCGGCCGGCACGTTCGCGCCCGAGGGCTGGGTGGGTTGGATCGGCACCGACGAGACTTGGCGCTGGCGCTTCCCGGAAGGTGAGACGTATCTGGAGCGCTTCTGGCGTTCGACGCTGCGGCAGGTTGCGGCCACGCGCCTGCGCGGCGAACAAGGGCGCGCGCGTCTGGATCTCGATCCCGCGACGGTGGAGATCGGCGGCTTCGTGCAGATCGAAGCTCGGCTGCTCGACGAGGCCTACCAGCCCTACGCGGCCGACGAAATCCTGGCGCAGATCGAAGGCCGCGACGAGCCGCTGCCGCTCCTCGCCGAGGATCAGCGGCCGGGCATTTTCCGCGGCCGCTTCCGCGCCACGGTGCCCGGGTCCTTCCTGATCACGCTGGCGAATCCGGACGCGCCCGGGGCCGAGCCGGTGGCGACCGCGCGCTTCGACGTGGTGCTGCCCTCGCGCGAAATGGCGCGCACGACGCCGGACGCGGCCGCCCTCCGCCTGCTGGCCGAGCGCACGGGCGGCCAGTTCGTCCTGGCCGAAGAAGCCGGCACGCTCCTGGAGCGGCTCGACGGCTCCGAGCGCGTCACGCGCGTGCTCGCCAGCCGGCGCGAGCCCCTCGATCCGCGCTGGATCCTGGCCGCCCTGCTGCTGCTCGCGGCGGGCGAATGGATCATCCGCAAGTCCATGAATCTATCCTAGGTAGCATCATGGTCGTGCTGCTCCTCGCCCTCTGCGCCTGGCTGCCGGCGACGCCGCAGACCGCCTCCACGCAGGGCACGACGGTTCCCGTCAACCGCGAATTGGCGGCGCGGCTGGCGGATGCGGAATCCTTTTTCGCGGAGGACCGCATCCAGGATGGCCTGGCGCTGCTGCAGGAGACGGCCGAGGCGGACCCGGCGCTCCTGCTTCCCGCCACCGAGGCCAATCACTTCCGCGGCGCCGCCGCTGCCGCCGTGGCGCGCTTGGCGCAGTTGCCGCCGGCATGGCAGGCGCAGCGCGAGCGCATGTACGGCGCGCGCGCGACCGAACAGTTGCTCGAGGCGCTCGATCCGCCCGATCTGCCGCGGCTCGAAGAGTTGGCGCGCATCTACGCCGGCCTGGAAGCGGGCGCGCGCGCGCGGTTGGCGGCGGCGGAACTGTGGCTCGACCGCGGCCAGCCCGAGCGCGCGCGTCTGCTCGATCCGGAGGGTCAGTTGCCGGATTGGACGGCGCCGGGTCTGCTCCTGCCCGAGCCGGAGGCGGCGCAGCGCCTGCCTGCCGTGCGGGACTTGCGGGATCCGCGCCTCCCCCTGCTGGACACGAGCGTGCTCCAGCCTTTGTGGAGCCGCGAGTTCGAGGGCCGCGCGAGCAGCGACGTGCTGGTACGGCATCGTCTCGCCATCGGCGGCGGCATCGTGTACGCCAGCGACGGCTACGAAGTGCTGGCGCTCGAAGCCGGCTCCGGCCGCGAATTGTGGCGCTACGAGGCCGATCCGCGCTGGGGCCGCATGGAGGGTTCGGAGCGGCTGCGAGACGCCATCTCACAACACTATCTGACGGCTCCCGTGCTGGCCGAAGGAATCCTGCTGGCGGTGGTGCACGAGGCCGAGCCGCTCGGCCGCCTCGACTCTTACATGAAGATTCCGATCCGGCGCCTCATGCCGGCTCGGCGATTGGTCGCTCTCGACGCCCGCGATGGGCGATTGCTGTGGAAGATGCACACCGGCTGGGACGAGGGACGCTCCGTGCCGCGCGATCTCGCGGCGGGCCCGCCCGCGGTCGCGGCCGGCCGCGTCTTCCTGCCGGTCTACGACGCCGTCGGCACGATCGACTGCTCGATGCTGGCTCTCGAACTGCGCACCGGCCGCATCCTGTGGCGGCGCTATCTCGCCAGCGGCCAGCTCGAAACCAATCTCTTCGGCAACGTGCTGGTGGAGCTCGCCACCCCCCCCCCGCTGGCCGATGCCGAACGCGTGCTGGCCTGCAGCCACCTCGGTTCCTTCCACGCGCTGGATGCGGCTACGGGCGCCACGCTGTGGACGCGCCTCTATCCGCGCATGGAGGTGCGGCCGACCGAGACCGGGCGCGTCGCGATTCGCCCGCAGTTGCTCGGCCGCAACCTCGGCGTGAGCGACGGCGCGCGCGCCGCCTGGGCGCCGGTGGACGCCGAGTCCATCTTCCTGCTCGACGCGGCCGACGGACGCCTGCTGGCGGAGTGGCCGGCGCTCGACGCGGAGGATCGACATTTGTTCACCCTGCTGGGCATGCAAAGCGACGGCGTGTGGGCCTCGGGCTCGCGCTTGGCTCTGCTGCGGCCGGCAGGTTCGGGACCGGCCGACCATTCCGCTCCCCTTTACGAGGAGGGCGGCCAACTCAAGGGTGCGCGCCTCGGCGCTCTGATCCAAGGCGAAATCCTGCTGCCCGTGCTCTACGAGGCGGTCGCGCGCTTCACGGGTGATCCGCCTTCCTTCGGCGGTTCCGTGCTCCCCTTCGCCGGCGGGCGCCTGGATTCCGGCGCCGTGCAGGCCGCGCCGGGCCTGCTCTTCGTCGAGCGCACCGACAGCTTCGCCGCCTTCGGCAGCCTGCGCTCCATCACCGCGGCCTTCCGCAACCCGCAACTGGATCTCGCGACCCTCGCCGAAGTTCTGCCCGTGGCCCTGAACCTGGACTTCAGCGCCTCGCTTGACAATGCGCGGCAGCTCGCGGAATCGGCGGCGGCCCTGGCGGCGCGCCCCGACTTCGCGCCTCAAGCTGCGCGCCTGCGCCTGCTCGCGGCGCGCGGCTGGCTGCAGGCCGGCGACCTGAATCGCGCCGAGCCCTTGCTGCTGGATCTGCTGAAGGGCTCCGATCCGGCTCTGGCGGAGTCCGCGTGCGGGCTGCTGTTGGACGATCCCTTCCTGCTCGACCCCATGCGCCCCGGCGTCGCCAGCGCCATTGCGGCTGCCGAAGCCTGGCCGGGCAGGACGCTGCCGATGCACGACGGCCGCAGCGCCGCCGGCGCCGCCGTCACGGGACGCGCGCGCGCCTTGCGCGCCCTCGCCGGCGACCGCACTTTGACGGCGCGCCGCTGCTTGACGGACCTGCTGCTGCTGCCTTCGGCCGGGCACCTGAGCGTGGACGGCCGGCCGCTCCAGGATTGGGCTGCCGCGGCCCTCGACATGCTGCTGCGCAGCGCCGACGAGCGCGCCGGCTACGAAGAAGACGGGCGCGAGCGCCTGGCCCGCTCCGCCTGCAGCGCCGAATTTCTGCGCGCCTTCGGCGGCACCGCCGCGGCCCAGGAGGCGCTCGCCCGCGAAGTCGCGCGCGAGGATCTGCCGCGCGCTCAGCGCGTGATTCGCGCGCGCTGGCGCCGCGAGCACGGCGCGCCGGATCGCGCCTGGCCGGACCTGGCGCGCTGGTTCCCCCCCCCCGCGCCGCCGCCGGAAGCCCCGCGCCAACTCGTGCCCGGCGGCAGCCGCAAGGCCTATCACGGTCCGCCGCTGCACGTGCGCGCCGGTGCCAAGGGCGAAGCGCTGGCCTGGGTGCCGGCGCGCTCCGCCCTGCAGCTCTGCTCCTTCGAGCCCGGCCGCGCCAATGAATTGCAGGCCTACCCGATCACGGGGCGGCGCCTGAGCGGCAACGAGACCGTGGTCGCCACCGCCGAGGGCTGCGCGCTGGTGGTGCGCGACCGCATCCTGCACTTCGGCCTGGACGGCAGATTGACCGAACTGCCGCTGCCCGCCGAACTCGCCGACAACGCGCAGCCGCTCGCGCTGGGCGAAGGATTGGTGGCGGCAGTGCTCCAGTCGCAGCCGGGATTCCTGCGCCTCGCCGTGATCGACGCCAGTTCCGGCGAGGTCTACCTCGAAGAGGATCTGCCCGGCCATCCCGGCCGCCGCATCGAACTGCGCCACGCCGACGCCTTCCTCTACCTGCTCGAGGAGAACGCGGCCATCGGCTACCGCGTGGATCTGCGCTTCCAGGCGCCGCCTCTCGCCTTCGCGCTCGCCACGCCGATGAACGGAGTGGATCTGCCGACGGCCACGCTCGCGGGCGGCGCCGTGCACTACCTGCTCTACCGCAACAATCCGGCCATGAGCTGGCTGGTGCGCGCCGGTCCCGGCGCTGCGCCGCTGCAGCTGCCTTTCGAAGGACAGTTTGTCCGCCGCGTGCGCGTCGCCCCGGGGCTGGCGTTCACGCTCCAGTCGCCGAACCGCGCTGCGGCTCCCGAAGCGCGCGTGCTCCATTGGATGATGCCGGGCACGGAGCGGCCGCGCGCGATCCGCCTGGACCATCCCGAGGCGCGGATCCTGCAGCAGGTGGACAGCGAGTACAAGCGCCACACGGATCCGCCGCCGACCCAGGCGCTGGTGCTGTCGCCGGAACCGGACGGCTCGACCCGCGTGGAAGCCTTCGGGCCGACCGCGGAAGCCGCCGCATGGTCCTGCGTCTTGCCGGACGTGGCCTTCCGCGACCTGCAGTCGAACCAGCCCAATCCGCGTCAGGCGCGCGACGCCTGGGTGCTGCCGCTGCTGCTGCGCGCCAGCGCCGCCGCCAATCCGCGCCTCGAAATCCTGCTCATCGAGCCGAACGGCAGCGTGCGCGCGCGCGCCAGCGCGGATTGGGCAGGCACCGGCGTGGATCAGGTGCGCGTGGACCTGCTGCCCGGCGCTTTGCTGGTGCGCAACGGCGATACTCTGACACTTTACGGAGACCCGCGATGATCCCGTTCCTCCTCCCCCTGCTGATGGCGCCCGCTGCGGCGGCCCAGGAAGCCCTGGAAATGGCGCCGATGTCGCGCGAAGCCTTGCAGGCCGCCGACGCCGGCCTCGCCTGGCTGGTGAAGACGCAGCAGCCCTCCGGCGCCTGGCTGGCCGACGTCGGCTACAAGCTCGAGGACGGTTACGAGACCTGGAACGAGAACGCGGAGCACGTCGGCGTGACCGCGCTGGCGGGCATGGCCTTCCTGGCCGGCGGCCACGTGCCGGGCCGCGGCGTCTACGGCCCGGTGGTCGAACGCGCGCTCGACTGGATGGTCAAACAGGTGCAGCAAGACGGGTTCATCACGGCGAACGAATCGCGCATGTACTCGCACGCTTTCGGCACGCTCTTTCTCGCGGAAGCCTACGGCTTGACCGAGCGCGAGGACGTGCGGCCGGCCCTGCAGCGCGCGGTGGATCTCATCGTGTCCAGTCAGAACACCGACGGCGGCTGGCGGTACCAACCGCACGTGGCCGACGCCGACATGTCCGTGTCGGCATGTCAGGTCATGGCGCTGCGCGCCGCCCGCAACATCGGCATCCAGGTGCCGGTCACCACGATCGAGCGAGCCGTGAGTTACGTGCGCAAGAGCGCGGTGCGCGCCAGCGATCCGGCGGCCAGCTATCACTTCGGCTCGCGGCCGGGCTCCTTCCGCTATCAACCGGAGGAAAACAGCCGCGCCTCCTTCGCCCTCACCGCGGCGGGCATCACGATCTTGCACGGCGCCGGCGTGTATTCGGACGCCGACATCGAGGCCGGACTGCAGCGCCTCGAAGAAGACCTGGTGAACGTCACCCGCTATCACGGACGCAACCTCGAAGGGCACTACTTCTTCTATTACGGCCACTACTACGCGGTGCAGGCCTTCCACATCGCCGGCGGCGAGCGCTATCGCCACTACCTCGACGTCATCCAGCGCGAACTGCTCTTCATGCAGAAGCCGGACGGTTCCTTCCCGAACTCGGTCGGCCCCGGCGCCGCCTACGGCACGGCCACGGCCTGCCTGATCCTGCAGATGCCCAAGGAATACCTGCCGATCTTCCAGCGTTGAGCCGTTCCGAAATGCCGCGCGAAGTGCGGCGCGCCCTCGGCGCGCTGGAGCGACGCCTGTTTCGCGTGCTCTTCACCTACGGCTTGGGCCGCGCCGCGTGGAAGGGCTGCGGCCTGCTGCTCGCACTCTATCTGCTGGATCGCGTCTTCGATCCGCCGACGCCGGCGCGCCTCGCGCTGACCCTCGGGGTGCTCGGCTTCTGGCTGTGGCACGTGCGCGCCGACCTGCTCGTGCCGATGCGCCGCCGCCCCGGCGCCCGCGACCTGGCCGCGTGGCTGGAGCGCGCCGATCCCAGCCTGCGCGACGTTCTCGCCACGGCCGTGGATTTGTCAGACGACACGGCGCCGGATGCCGGCGGCTCGCCGGACTTCCACCACGCCATTCGTCAGGAATCCGAGGCTGCGGCCGCGGCGGCGGCGCTGGCGGGCACGGTGCGTTCCAGCGTGCCGAGCGGCCGCGCGCGCCGCAGCTTGATGGCGGGCGCCGCCGCGAGCGCCGGCCTCGTGCTGCTGGCCGCGCTGCAGCCGGCCGAGGCCTGGATCTTCGCGCAGCGTCTCGCTGGCCAGAGCGTGCCCTGGCCTTCGGACACGCACCTCGCTCTGCTGCCGATGTACGTCGAGGGCGCCGCCGAGCCGCTGCCGCTCGAAGCGGCCGGCCACGAGTCCTTCCGCGTCGCCATCGCGCGCGGCAGCGTCGCCACCGTGCGCGTGCGCGCCGAGGGCAAGATCCCCGAGCGCGTCAGCGTCCGCGGCCTGGGCAGCGGCGCGCGCAATCTCCTGCCCGCGGGCGGCGGCGAGTTTCTGCTGCGGCTCCCGCCCGCCGAGGAGGGCTGGAGCTTGGAGTTTCGCGGCGGCGACGACGACGACGGCCGCCCGGCCCTGCGCGTGGACGTCGGCGATGCGCCCGCGGTGCGCGACTGGATGGTGCGCGCCGCGCCTCCCGCCTACACGGGCGCGCCCGCGGAGGAAGGCGCCGGGTTCGAGTGGCGCGTGCTGCGCGGCACCGAGTTCACGGTGCGCTTCGGCACGGATCGGCCAGTGACGGAGGCGCGGGCCGAGCGCCTCGACGGCGCGGCGGTGGCCGTGGCGGCCGACGGCGCCGGCGGCTTCAGTTTCCAGTGCACCGCCACGCAGTCGGACGAAATCGCCATCTCGCTCACCAGCACCGACGGCTTCTTGCGCCGCCGCGCCGCGGTGTTGCGCTGGCAGGCCGAGGCCGACCGTGCGCCGCAGCTGCGCCTGCTGTTCCCGCAGGTGCGCTGGATCACGGTGCCGGGCGCGGACGTTCCGGTCGCGTTCGAAGTGACGGAGGATTTCGGACTCGGCAGCGTCCTGGTGCGCGACTTCGCCGGCGCCGAACGCGAGCTGGCGAGCCCCGGCCAACTCAGCCTGCGTCAGGTGCTGCGCCTGCCCGTGCCGCTCCCGCCCAGCGCCGAGGCTTTCGCCGAACAGCGCCTGCAGGTCGAAGTCAGCGCCGCCGATCGCGCGCAGCCGGAAGCGCAGACGAGCCGCGCCGTCACGCCGTGGATCGAGGTGGTCGCGCCCGGCGTCTTCGACCAGCGGCAGGCCGAGCGGCTTGTGCAAGTGCGCGAGCAACTGGCCGGCCTGCGTGACCGTCTGGCCACGAGCCTACTGAGCAGCGCCAGCCTGACCTCGGCCTTCGCGCGGCGCGCGCGGCGCGACCTGGATTCCCTCGTCGGCGAAGTCGAGACCGAGCTCATCACGCGCGCGTGGGCCGGCCTGGACGAGGGCACCGCGGCCTACACCACGGCTCTGGAGCCGGCCTTGCTGCAGCCGCGCAGCGGCGCGGGCAGTCTGCTGGACGCCTGGGCCGCCGCCAGCCTGCCGCGGCCCTTCGAACGCACCGGCCTGCTGGCGGATCTGGGCACCGCGCTGCTGGGAGCGCGGCGCGGACCGGCGCAGGATCTGGAGGCGGCGCTGGCCGCCCAGAAGGATCCGCTGCCGCCGGCGCAGGCCCTGCTGGCCGATTTGGATCGAATTCTCGAGATTCTGACCGTTTGGGAGGATTACCAGAGCGCCGTGAATCTCCTGCGGGACCTGATCCAGAGGCAGCGCGAAATTCATCTGCGTACCCAGGAAGTCAGCGGACGATAAAGGGGCTGGGGCGTATGCTTCATTGCGTCCCCGCCATGCGCCTGCCGTTCCTCCTCATTCTGGGTCTCCTTGCGCTGCTGGCGCCTGCCGCCGCCGCCCAGGATGCGGTGCAGTTGGGCCGGCTGGCCTCCGACCAGCGCCTCGTGGCGGAGCAGGTGCGGCGGCTGACGAAGCTGCTGGAAACGCTCGAGCAGCGGGATCGCGCCGAGGGCCGCGCCGCGCGCGCCGATCTGCTGGCGCAGGCTGCGGCGCGGCTGAAGAGCGTCGAGCAGGGCGCGGAGTTGGCCAGCGTGATCGAGGCGATCGCCGGGGATCTGGCGGCGCTGCGCACGGGTTCGGCCTTGAGCGCGCAGGCCGAGGCGATTCAGGTGCTGGAGCAATTGTTGGAGTTGCTGCTCGAGACGCAGATGGCCGCCGAGCAGGAGCAGCGGCAGGTGGACCTGCAGCAGCACATTCAGGAGTTGGAGGACTTGCGCCAGCGCCAGGAGGAGTTGCGCAAGCAGAACGAGGCGTTGCAGCAGCAGGCGGCGCAGGAGAACGCCGGGCAGCCGCAAGGCGGCGGCGAGCCGAGCGCGGAGATGAAGGCGCTGCAGCAGGAGTTGGCGGAACTGGCGGAGCAGCAGCGCAAGTTGGCGGAGGAGATCGCGAAAATGGGCGCGGAGCGGCGCTCGTCGCAGGCGGCGGAGGCCGGGCAGCACGCCAAACAGGCCGCGGAGCAGCTGGATCAGGCAGCAGGTCAGAAGCCGCCGCAGGCCGGTGAGCCGCAACCGGGTCAACAGACGCAACCGGGTCAACAGACGCAACCGGGTCAACAGCCGCAACCGGGACAGCAGCCGCAACCCGGACAGCAGCAGCAACCGGGTCAGCAGCCGCAACCGGGTCAGCAGCCGCAGCCGGGTCAGCAACCGCAACCGGGTCAGCAACCGCAGCCGGGTCAACAACCGCAACCGGGTCAACAACCGCAACCGGGTCAACAACCGCAAC
>CAYVPL010000027.1:0-2863 GCA_964453755.1 uncultured Planctomycetales bacterium | reverse complement strand
AACAACCGCAACCGGGTCAACAACCGCAACCGGGTCAACAACCGCAACCGGGTCAGCAACCGCAACCGGGTCAGCAGCCGACTCCGCAGCAGCAACAACAAAGCCAGGAACGCGCGGCCGAAGAGCAGAAGCAGACGGAAGAAGCCCTGCGCGAAGCGATCGAGCAAGCCAAGAAGGAGCTGGAACAGCTCGAGCAGCGCCAGCGCATGCAGGAGCTCGAGGACGTGCGCGTGCTCGCGGAGCAGATCCTGAGCGCCCACCGCACCGAGGAGGACGCGCTGCGCGAGTTGACCGAAACGCGCGCCGAAAGCCTGACCCGCGCGCAACGCGCCCGGCTGCGCCAGGCGTCGCGCGCCGAGCAGGATCTGGCGGCCGCCACGCAGAATCTGCTGGTCAAGATCGAGACCTTGGGCGCCAGCACCTTTCCCTTCTTCCTGCACGCCATCGAGGAGGATCACCGCCGCCTTGCCGCCGAAATCGGGCCGCCGCGCCTGCTGGCGGACGAGCACGCGCTGCAGATCGCGGCCGATCTCACGCTCAATTGGGAGACCCTGATTGACGCCATCCGCACCGAGGAAGAGCGGATCCGGCGCAAGATGGAGCAGGAGCAAGGCGAACCGCAGCAGGGCGAGCCGTCGGAGGAGGAAGAGCAGGAAAGCCCGCTGGTCAACTTCGCGACTGAGCTGCAATTGCTGAAGCGCATGCAGGAGAGCCTGACCCGCGACCTCGACTGGACCCGCAAGAAGTTCGAGAGTTACGCGCGCGCCGGCATCGCCGCCGACGCGGGCGAAGATTTGCAGTTGCAGGATCTGCTCGAGCGCCAACTCGAACTGCGCCGTCAGTTCGAAGACATGCTGGCCCGCATGCAGGAGCAGCAGGCCGCCGGCACGGAGGATCTGTGAGCCGCGCCGCGCTGCTGCTGAGTTTGTTGCTGGCCGCGCCGACCGCCGCCCAGGAGCCGGTCCCGCCGCCGCCGGAGCCCGCGCCGTCCCCCGCTCCCGCCCAGGAGCCCGTGAGCATGGAAGACGTGCTGGCCGCGATTGACAAATTGCGCCAGACCTTCGATCTGGCGGATCTGCGCGTGCGCGAGGCCGTCGAGGTGTCCGCGCCGCTGCCGGCGGACCGAGAGCGCGGCCTGGCCACCGCCACCGCGGCGCTGCAGCAGCTCGTCCAGGACATGGACGCGTTGCTGGAGATTCTGCCCGAGCCCGATCCGCCGCCGAGCGACGGCTCCGGATCCGGCAAGCCCAAGCCGGACTCGGGCCAGGAAGGCGATGAGCCGCGCAATCGCGAGCCGCGCGACGGCGCGGAGGACGGCTCGAAGGAGGAGGATCGCGGCCAAGCGCCGCCCCCCACCGCGCCGCCGCTGTTCGGCCAACCGCCCGCCAACTACGGCCGCTGGGGCCTGCTGCCCCCGCGCCTGCAGGAGGCTCTGCAGAATTCCGCGGGCACCGAAGTGCCGGCGCGCTACCGGCGCTGGCTCGAGGAATACCACCGCCGCGGCCAGCAGCCGCGCTGAGCACTGCACGCGGAGTCCCGCGGGCCTCAGACTTCGATCGCGCCTGCGACCGCACCGCGCCGATAGGCGCGCAGCGTGAAATTCGCGTAGCCCGCAAGCGCGGCGTCGGCGCGCAGCAGGCTCTCGAGCGCGGCGGCGCGCGGCAGGTCGGTCTCCTCTACTTCCAGCGTGACGGCCGACGCAGAGAGATGGCGCGCGCGCAGGACGCGGAAGCCGCGAGCGCGCACCGACTCTTCGAGGCGCTCGATCTGTGAGAGAGCCTCGCGGCTGACCGCCACCCCCACGGGAAGGCGCGATGCCAAGCAGGGCGCGGACGGCTTGTCGGCGACCGTCAGTCCGCGCGCGCGCGCGAAGGCGCGGATGTCGGCCTTGGTCCACGCCGCCTCACGCAACGGAGCGCGCACGCCGCGCGCCACGGCCGAGCGGGCGCCGGGCCGATCCTCCGTCAGGTCGTCGGCGTGCTCGCCGTAGCAGAGCACGAAGCCGCGCGCGCGCGCGACGGGTTCGGCGGCCTGGAACAGTGCCTCCTTGCACCAGAAGCAGCGGTCGCCGGAATTGGCCTGGTAGCGCGGGTCGTTCAGCTCGCCGGTCTGGAGCACGAGCAGCGGCGCGCCCAGCGCGGCGGCTTGCGCGCGCGCCTCGTCGAGTTCGCGCCGCGGCAGCGACGGGCTGTCCGCGATCAGAGCCAGAGTGCGGTCCGGCCCGAGACACTCGAGGGCCGCGGCCAGCAGCACGGTGGAGTCCACGCCGCCGGAGAAGGCGATCGCCGCGCCGGGCCAGGGCGCGAGGATTCCGCGGAGCCGCGCTTCGGCTTCAGCGAGCGCCGTCGCGGAGGAGAGCATCGGTGGCGGCCAGATAGGCTTTGGCCTGTTCGACGTAGTGCGGAATGGAGAGGCGCATGAACGCGACCTCCTTCTCGGAAACTTCGCGCACCATGCGCGCGGGCACGCCGGCCATCAGCGCGCGCGGCGGCACGACCGCGTTCTCCTTGACCAGGGCGCCGGCCGCGATCACGGCGCCCGCGCCGATGCGCGCGCCTCCGAGCACGGTCGAGGACATGCCGATCAGCACGCCGTCGGCGATCTCGACGCCGTGCAGCGTGGCCTGGTGGCCGATGGTGCAATCGGCGCCGATGCGGTGCTCCTTGCCCGTGTCAGCGTGGATCACGGTGCCGTCCTGCACGTTGGTGCGCGCGCCGATGCGAATGGGCGCGTCGTCGCCGCGGATCACGCAGCCGAACCAGACGGAGGCGTCTTCCCCCAGTTCGACGTCGCCGGTGACGATCGCGCCGAAGGCCACGTAGCCGCCGCCGGGCACGCGGCGCATCAGGCCGCGGGCCGGCAG
>CAYVPL010000026.1:0-17380 GCA_964453755.1 uncultured Planctomycetales bacterium | reverse complement strand
GAGGTTGCCCCACTCGTTCGCGGCTTCGCGCCACGTGCCGGTCTTCGGATCGCCGGCGGTCCAGGTTGCCACGTCGGCCTTCTAGGTCATGATGACCGGGCTGGTGCTGGTGCCCTGCACGAAGATGTTCGCGCCCTTGCAGACGGCCAGACTGCCGCCGAGGTTGGTCGTGCTCGAAACGAGGGTGCCCGCCTCGATGGTGAGCGTGGCGCCCGGCAGCACGTAGATCTGCTTCTGCAGGTTGTAAGTATTGTTGGCGGTCCAGGTCGTGGACACCGCGATGTCATTGCTGACGAGAATCTCGGCGTCCTGCTGGGCGGCGCCCGCGTAGGAAGCCATCGCCGCGGCCGCAGCCAGCGACAGGAAGGTCTTCGCGAAGGGTTTCAAGGGAAGTCTCCTAGGGGATTGGTGGTTCATGGCGCTGGCGCCTAGGAGAAAATCTCCCGTCGGACCGCTCACGCCGAAGCCCAAGTTAGGCTTCGTGTGTCAGGGCCCGATGAAGATCCTGCGGGTAAGCCGTGGCGACCCTTAGCGGGCCGGCTCCAAAACCGGGCACAAAGGCAGGGATCCCCGCGGCGGGAAGAAGGCCGCCCCGGCGCGGGCCCGATAGTGCGCCTCCGCGTCCCGGCGCAGGCCGCCCAGCGCCATGCGCATGCCGCCCTGGCGGTGGGCGCTGCGATCCGGCACGCCGTCCAGGTCGAGGCCGGCCTGGCGGATCACCAGAGTGCCGACAAAGTTGC
Organism: uncultured Planctomycetales bacterium; assembly: GCA_964453755.1. GTDB lineage: Bacteria > Planctomycetota > UBA1135 > UBA1135 > UBA1135 > JAQBVK01. The sequence goes on along the minus strand of CAYVPL010000026.1, from coordinate 16,640 downwards.
CGGCGCCGTCGAAGACCGGCTCGTAGAGATCGCAGCCCGCCAGCCAGTGAAAGGCCTCGCTGTTCGAATAAACCCACGTGCGCGGGCGCCCGCTTTCATCCAGGCAGGAGAGATAGTGCAGGCGCAACTCGAAGCTGCCGAACGGAAAGGGCAGGTCGTTGCGGAAATCCACGCTGAATGCCAGCGCCGTGGCGCAGCGCGTGCCGCAGGCGCTGACGGGCTCGCCTTCGGGCAGGACGAAGAAGTAACTCGCGGCCACGGGCGCGATGCGCAGGTAATCGTTGCCGACGTACTGCTCGTAGCGCGAGAAGTCCGACTCGCTGGCCTTGATGGAGGCCAGGTCCGCGGCCATGAACACCGCGCACTGCTCGACCTCGCGGCCGCCGTCGTGCCCGGGCCAGAGATCGGCCGGAAGCTCCCAGGTCGGGCCGAACCAGAAGCCGGCGCGCTCGTCGCCGTCATCCGGATCCCATTTGGGCGACACGAAGTCCCGCAGATCCAGCAAGGCGCGCACGTCGGGCCACAGTTCCGCTGGGACGAGGGCCTCGGCCTCCTTGAGCAGCAGATCCAGTTCCTTGCGCGCCGCCTCCTTGGATCCGGCGCGCGCGGCCGCAGCGGCGCGGGCCAGCAGATCTCCCAGCAGGACGGCCGGCCGGCCGGCGGCGGGATCGGCGGCGGCGAACGGCGTCTGCGCCAGCCGGATCACGCGCTCCTCGAACAGCGTGTTGGGCAGGGCCTTGCCGGCGAGATCCGTGCGCGGCAGGCGCCAGGCTGGCGGGAATCGGGCGCTCAACTCCTCGGCCGTGCAGGCCACGGGCTCCGGTCCCGGCGCAGCCGACGGCGATTGAGCCGCGGCGCTGGGCAGGAGCAGAAGGAGCAGGGAAGGCATGGGACAGGATAGATCTGCGGCTGCGACCGGTAGCCGCCTTAGTATGTTGCGCGAAAGCTCATGCGAATCCCTCACCTCCTTGGAATGGGTCTGCTCGGCGCTGCGGCGCTGACCGGCTGCCAGCAACCCACCCCGCAGCCGCAGGCCGCCAAGCCGATCGTGCTGTGGAACGGCGGCCCGCTGACCGACTGGAAGATGGCCGGCCCCGGCGAATTCAAGATCGTGGACGGCAGCCTGCTGGCCACCGGCGGCATGGGCCTGCTCTGGTACGCCAAACAGGATTTCCAGGATTTCCGCCTCGAACTCGAGTGGAAGACCGAAGCCGCGGAAAACAACTCCGGCATCTTCGTGCGCTTCCCGGATCCCGGCGTGGACCCCTGGGTGGCGGTCAACGAGGGCTACGAGATCCAGATCTGCGACGCCGCCGGGGACAAGCACGGCACCGGATCGGTCTACTCCTTCTGCGCGCCTTCGCACATGCCGACCAAGCCGGCGGGCGAGTGGAATCACTACTCGATCACCGTCGTGGGCCAGGACTACACCATCGCCATCAACGGCGAAGTGGTGAACCGCTTCCTCGGCTTCCGCACCGAGCGGGGCTACGTCGGCCTGCAGAATCACGACGACGGTTCGCCGGTGCGCTTCCGGAACATCCGGATTACGCCTCTCTAAGCGGAACTCTCCCTTAAATTGGGAGGATGCTCATCCCCATCCTCCTCGCTCTTGCCGCGGCTCCGCAGCAGCCCGGCGTCGCCACTCGACTCGAAGTCCGGCCCGACGGCGCCCATTGGGTGACCGCGCGCGGCCTCCCGCCCGCCTCCGGGTTGGGCGGACCGGCCGCCCCGAACCTCAACGCCCGCTGGGAGGACAACCACTCCGGCCTCGCGTGGATCGGCGGCACCGCCGCCGTCGGCGACCACGGCGCAGTGGTCATGGCCGGCAAGGAATTGAACAACGAGGCCGCCAGCGTCTACGCCGCCGGTTCCGCCGCGCCGCTCTTCAGCGCCAGCCTGCTGGGCGCGGAGAAAGTGCGCGTGGCCGTCTCGGCGCGCACGCCGCTGGCCGCGACCATGACGCACACCTCGATCGGTGCGGGCAATTATCAGGCGACCGTGACCGCGTATGACACGACCAGCGGCGGCACGCCGCTGTGGAGCTACGTGTTTCCGGCCGGCGGCGGCGTGTTCGCCGGCGACGTGATGATCAGCGGCGACGGCCAGCGCGTGGTGGCAGTGACCGGCTCGACGCTCGCCGTGCAGAACATGGTGCGCGTGTTCGACGCAGCCGGCGCGTTGCTGAACGTGCTGAACCTGCCGGCGCCCGGCTACGTGCGCCAAGCGCGCCTCAGCGACGACGGTCAGCGCCTCTACCTCGGCCTCTACAACGGCGTGGCGGAGATCTGGAACACGACGACCAGCGCGAACCTGCTGAGCTACGGCATCGGCTCCTCCTTCGACGCGCACGCGCTGTCCGGCGACGGCCGCAGCTTCGCCTACGGCGATTTCGGCGGTCTGCACGTCATTCGCGAGACCTCGCCCGGCTCGTGGAACCAGGTTGCGTTCCTACCGGTGAGCGCCGGCGGCCAGTACCTGGGCTATTGCGATCTGGACGAGGACGGCTCCCACGCCGCGTGGCAGCAGCAGCGCTACACGCCGGCCTACGACCACATCGAGGTCGGCCTCTTTGACGTTGCGGCCAACGCCAACGTGTGGAGCGACAGCCATGACGCGCCGGGCACCGCCTTCCAGCTGGTGAGTTCCGGCGTGCAAATCTCGGCCGACGGCACGCAGGTGGCCGGCTCCTCGTGGGGCGATTCGCTCAACGCCACGCCGGAAGTCTTCGCCTACGACGCCGCCGGCGCCCTGAGCATGAGCCTCGACGCGCCCGGATCGGTCTTCGCGCTGGACATGGACGCGGCGGGCGACGTGGTCGCGGCCGGCACCAAGGCCGTGCACGCGAACACCTTCGGCAACGGCGGCTCGGTGTTCTGCATCGAGCCTTACGAGCCAACCCTGCAACTGCTCGGCGTGCCGAAGATCGGCGGGCCCCTGACGCTGACGACGCCGGGCGGCGCGAATGCGCTGCGCGTGGCGTTCTGCTCGCTGCTGGGCCCCTCCGCCAGCCCCTTCGGCACCACCGAAGTGCTGCTGGCCTCGATGGTCAACAGCATCGGCCCGGTGGGCATTCCCACGGGCGGTCTGAGCCTCAACCTGAACGTGCCCGCGAATCCGGCCCTGGCCGGCCGCGCCATGCACGCGCAAGGCGTGCGCTTCGCCCCCGCCGGCGGCGCGCTGACCAACAAGGTGTCGGTGCGGCTGGTGCCGTAACATCGGCGCGGTGAGCCAAGCCCCCCCCGCCGCCCTCCGCACGCGGTTGTCGGCGATGATGTTCTTCCAGTACGCCATCTGGGGGGCTTGGCTGCCGATTCTCTATCCCTTTCTGCTCTGGCGTGGGTTCACGCCAGGGCAGATCTCGGCGGCCTTCGCCGTCGGCGCGGTGGGCGCAATCATCGGGCCCTTCATCGCGGGGCAGGTGGCGGATCGCTGGTTCGCCACCGAGAAATTCTTGGCCTTCTCGCATTTCGCCGGCGCGGCGCTGGTGTGGTTCCTGGCGGACATTTCGGACGCGACCACCTTTCTGGCCGTGTCCTTTTTCTACGGACTGATCTACGCCCCGACGCTGGCTCTGACAAATTCCCTGGCCTTCCATCATCTGACCGACCGCGACCGCCAGTTTGGGCCGATCCGATTGTGGGGCACGATCGGGTGGATCGCGGTCGGGATTGCGATGGGCCAGTGGCTGGCCAGCGCGCACACGCCCGCCGGAGTGACCGGGCCGGAGTTGGAAGCGGCGTGGAACGCCGGCCGCGCCGACGCCTTCAAGCTGAGCGCGATCCTCGGCGCGCTGATGGGCGCCTATTGCCTGACATTGCCGCACACGCCGCCGGCGCAGAACGTCGGGCGGCGCAATGCCTCCCTGGAGGCGCTCGGCGAAGTGCGCAAGCAGCCGCTGATCACGCTGTTCGTGCTGGCGGTGCCGATCAGCGTGATCCACCAGTTCTACTTCGTGCACACCAGCGGCTTCCTGTCGGCGATTCAGGCCGGCGACGCGGCGGCGCAGGGGCTGGCGGAAAAGATCAACCGCATCTTCGGCGTCGGCGGCGGCGGCCTCATGACGATCGGGCAGATGATGGAGATCGGCGTGCTGGCGCTGATGCCGCTGCTGGCCAAGCGCTGGTCGCGCAAGACCCTGCTGGCCGTCGGCATCCTGGCGTACGCGGCGCGCATGGCGCTCTTCGCCTACGCCGATTCGCTGCCGCTGATTCTGCTCGGCGTGGCGCTGCACGGGCTGTGCTTCGGCTGCTTCATCTTCGTCGCCTTCATGGTGGTAGACGAGGAAACCACCGCCGACGTCCGCGCCAGCGCGCAGAACCTGTTCAACCTCGTGATCATCGGACTCGGCATCATCGTGGGCTCGTGGTTCGCCACCAGCGTGGTGGGCGAGTGGGCCGCGACCGAGGGCGGCACGGACTGGACCAAACTCTTCTCGATCCCGATGTGGCTGGCGCTGATCTGCTTCGCCGCGCTGATGATCTACTATCCGCGGCAGCGGAAAATCGCGTGACCCCCCCCCTGCGCATCGGCTTCGTCGGCGGCGGGTTCATCACCCGCTTTCACGTTCAATCCTTGGTGGAGGTGCGCGGCGTCGAGGTGGCGGGAGTGGCCAGCCGCACCCGCGCGAGCGCCGAGGAAGCGGCCGAACTGGCGCGCAAATTGGAAGTCGGCCCGCATGCGCGCGCCTACGACTCCGACGCGGATCTGGCCGCCGATCCCGCGGTGGATGCGCTGTGGATCTGCGCTCCCAACGACGCGCGCATCACCGTGATGCGCTCCATCCTTTCTGGAGCCAAGCGTCGTCCGAAGGATCGGCCGCTCCTCGGCATCTGTCTCGAAAAACCGCTGGCGCGCACCCTCGCCGAAGCGCTCGAAGTGGCGCAGATTGCGAAAGAAATCGGCGCGCCCACGGGATACTTGGAAGACATGCTGTGGGCGCCGGCGCTCGTGCGCGGCAAGGAAGTGCTGTGGCGGCGCGGCGCGGCCTCCTGCGGACGCCCCTACCTGGCGCGCGCCGCCGAAGAGCATGCGGGACCGCACTCGGCCTGGTTCTGGCAGCCGGAGATCGCCGGAGGCGGCGCGCTGCTGGACATGATGTGCCACTCCATCGAGGCCGCGCGCTGGATGCTGACGGAGCCGGGCGCGCCGCGCGCTTCGGTGATTCCGGTCGAGGTCAGCGCCACGATCGCCAACCTGAAGTGGACGCAGCCGCAGTACGCCGCCGAGCTGAAGGCGCGCTTCCCCGGCAAGGTGGACTGGGCCAAGCGGCACACCGAGGACTTCGCGCGCGCCACCGTCGTTTGGCGCACGCAGGAAGGCCAGACCCTGCTCACCGAGACGACGTCGTCGTGGTGCTACGTCGGCGCGGGACTGCGCCACACGTTCGGGCTGCTCGGGCCGGAGTACTCGCTGGACGTGGACATGGCCGACACGGGTGTGCGCGTCTTCTTCTCGCGGAACGTGACCGGCGCCGCCGGCGAGGATCTGGTCGAGAAGCAGAACGCCGAGCAGGGGCTGATGCCGATCTCCCCCAACGAGCCCGCTCACTACGGCTACTCCGGCGAGAACCGCCACTTCAGCCGCGCCTTCGCCCGCGGCGAGAAGCCCGATCTCACCGTGGACGATGGCGTCGAAGTGATGCGCATCCTGATGGCCGCCTACAAGTCCGCCGCCGAGAAGCGCAGCGTGGATCCGGCTGAGGCCGGCCTCGAGCGCTACCGCCCACATTCGGTCGGTTAGCGCTGTCGGCTCACCTTACTCGTAGACGATCGGGTCGCCGGCCTCGTCCTGCTCGAGGTCGATGGACTGGTAGGGAAACCATCGCGGCCGGCTGAAGCCGGATTCTAACGAGCTTGCCTCGTGTGAGAAGTTCCAGTCGTCAAGCCGGATCCAGCCCCAGGCCAGGCTCGCGCCGGTGATCAGAGAAAAAAATGCGATTAGGAACGCGCGTCCCGGCCGCACGCCGAGATTGGACAGCGACATTCCCGTGGCGATGCTGATCGCGCCCGGCAAGATCGTCATGCCGCAGATCGCGAGGCCCATCAGCCACGAAACCCAGAAGTCCATCGCAATCCATGCGCCCGTCCACCACGCCACGAGGAGGGTGTTGAGCAATGGAATGACATGCCGACGGCGCATTTCCAATCAGTCCATGGTCCAAAATTCCCCGTCGGAATAAATGAGATCCAGACCTGAGCAAGGGAAGCCGCGGTTCACCATGACCCAGTCGGTCGGCTCACCGGCGGCCTGCATGGCCATCACCTTCTCGTAGAAGGCCCGATCCTGAGGCCTCCAGTACAGCTCCGGCGTGGCACTCAGCAGTCCGCCGTACAGCAGGAACAAGATCACACCGATGCGCGAGGAGCGCACGAGCCCGACGCAGATGAAGGTACAAATCAGTCCGATGCCGATTTGGATCAGGTAGTCCGCGTGCCAAGGTCCGAAATGACTGCTGCGCGTGACGCAGTTGCCGAAAGTCAACAGCGGCAAGATCACCGCCAGAGCCAGGACCCAGGCGTCCTTCGTCTTGGTGGAGACTGGGCCGGCGGGGCGGGATTGCACCAGTCACGAAGATAGCAGGCGGGCATTTCAGGACGAGGATCGGCTTCCCATTCCCGGGCGAGTGCTAGGCTGATCCCCCCATGAGCGCCTCCCGCCGCACCTTCCTCAAGACTTCGGCCGCCGCCGGCGCGGCTGCCGCGATCGCCTCCGCCACCCCCCTGAGCGCCGCCGGCTACCGCCGCGTGCCGGGCGCCAACGAGCGCGTGCGCATCGGCGTGATCGGGCCGGGCGGGATGGGCAGCGGCCACGTCGGCTCCTTCACCGAGTTTCACAAGTCCGGGCGCTTCCCGGTGGACCTCGTGGCATTGTCAGACGTGGCGATCCCGCACATGGAGCGCGCCAAGGCCATGGCCGACCAGCGCCAGACCAACGTGCCGATCGGCCTGCACCAGGACTACCGCAAGCTGCTCGAGCGCAAGGACGTGGACGGCATCGTCAACGCCACGCCCGAGCACTGGCACGCGAAGATCGGCATCGACGCGATCCAGGCCGGCAAGGACGTCTACGGCGAGAAGCCGATGACTCTGACGATCGAAGAGGCCTTCGAGGTGAAGGCCGCGGTGGACGCGAGCAAGCAGATCTTCCAGGTCGGCACCCAGAAGATGGCGCTGTCGAAGTACCGCGCCGCGCGCGAGATGGTGAAGGCCGGCAAGATCGGCAAGCCGCTGTGGTCGCAGACCGGTTACTGCCGCAACACGCCGACCGGCGAATGGAACTACTACGGCATCGAGAACGACCTCAAGCCGGGCGTCAACCTCGACTGGAAGATGTGGTGCGGCCCGAAAGGCGAGCGCCCCTTCGACCCGCTCATCTACCACCGCTGGCGCCGCTACAAGGACTTCTCCACCGGCATCATCGGCGACCTGCTGGTGCACGAGATGACTCCTCTCATGTACGCGCTCGATTCAGACTATCCGGTGCGCGTGCATTGCGCCGGCTCGCACATGATCGATCTGGAAATGGAGAACCACGACCAGATCCTGATCACCGCGGTGTTCCCCGACGGCCACACGATGCTCGTCGCCGGCAACACCAACAACGAGCAGGCCTTCACCAACATGATCCGCGGCCAGAAGGGCACGATCTACCTGGGCGGCAAGGATGCCGAGCTGAAGCCCGAGCGCCCCTTCGTGGACGACGTCGAGGCCGAGAAGTCGGATCTGCCCGAGGTCGCCGACCAGGACGAGCTGCGCCTCAACTGGCTCGACTGCATGAAGACGCGCCAGCCGAACTTCTCGCAGGTCGAGTTCGCGACCAAGATGATGGTGGTCGTGGACCTCGCCACCCGTTCCGCGTGGGACGGTCGCGCGTGGAAGTTCGACCCGGCTTCCCACAAGCCGAGCCCGGCCTGATCAGGCGGCGCCGCGCGGGCGCTTCACTCCGGGGCGCCCGGCCAGAAGGCCGGCCACGCTGATGTCTTCGTCGAGCGCGGGCCAGTGGATGCCTTCGCCGCCTCCGATCAGGCGCCAACTCGATCGGTCACTCGGCGGCGCGTCCTTCAATCTGGGAAACCAGTCGAGCGGAACTTCGAGGATGCGGCCATCGGCCAGAAAGACTCGAAGCTGCGCATCCGTGATTTCCACGCGGGTTGCCGCCGGCAGTGGGTCAGGTCCTGAAGTGCTCATGCCACGCTCTGAGGAATTCTAATCGATTTCGGCAATCGGCCGAGTCAGCGCAACGGAAGGCGCAGGATCAGCGCCGGCTCGTGCTGGTCCGGATCGGGCCAGGGCGCGTTGGCCAGGTAGAGCAGCGCGTCGCCGACGACCACGCCCAGGGTGGGCTCGCCGTAGCGCGGGTGCGCGGATTCGAGGACGTCCAGCCGGGTGAGGACGCGGCGCGCCGCCGGATCCAACGTCAGGCGCAGCACGCGCGGCGGGGTCATGCCGTTCTGGATGGCGATCAGCGCGCCGCCGTGCCAAGCCAGGCCGTCGATGCCCAGGAGCGCGGCGCCGTCCGGAACTCCGAGCGGCTGCGGCAGCGCGGATCCGTCGCTGGGCAAGGAAAACAAGCCGCAGGCATAGTCGGCCACCAGCAGTGGGGGTGGTTCGGGCGCGCGCGCGGGAAGCAGGACGAGTCCCTGCACGGACATCAGATGCCCGGCCGGCAACACCGTGCTGAAAGTTCCGGACTCTGGCGCGAGGCGCAGGATGGCTCCGCCCAACGGATCGCTGACGAAGACGCTGCCGTCGGCGCCGAGGGCCAGATCCCCCAGCAGGCGCGGATCGTCCGCGCCGCAGCGGACGGCGCGCTGCAGGCTGCCGTCCTCGAGCGCGAAGGCGAGCAGCGCCCCGCGATCCTCCGGACCCGGCTGGCCCCGCGCCGCACCGGCGCAGACCCAGAGCAAGCGTCGCTCCGCGTCCACCGCCATGCCGTAGGCGGCGGCGGGACCGTGCGCGGACGTGGTGGCGAAGAGAGTTTCCGCGCGCGCCTCGGCGCTGCCAGTGACGCGCAGGATGCGGCCGTCGGTGAAGGAGCCGAGGTAAAGCGCGCGCTCGATCGGATCGTAGGCGACGCCTTCGGCGCAGAAGGATGCGTCGGCCAGGGTTTGCGCCTCGCTGCTGGCGACGCGCGGCGATGCATTCGCGCGCAGGCGCTCGGCGAGTTGCAGAAAGTCCGGATCGTCGGCCAGCGCGCCGAAGTCGAGTTCGCCGGGGATGGCGACTGCGTAGCCGGCATCGGCCGCTCGGCGGAGCGAAGCCAAGGCGGCCTCGCGCTGTCCGGACAGGGCTTCGGCGGCGGCGCGCTGCATCAGCAAGCCCACGTGCTGCGGCCGCAGCTCCGACGCGCGGCGGGCAGCCTCCAGGAAGCGCGGCCAATTCTGCTCCATGGAGGCGGCGAGCGCCCAGTAATTCTGCTCGCGCGATTCTTTGACGATTTCCGCGGGCGTCGCCGGGGCCTGCGCGGCGAGTGTCAGAAGGAGCGCGATCATGCCGTGAGGCGCGGCCGGGGCAGCAAGACCGCGCCGATGCCCAGGATCAAGGGCGTCAGCATCGACCATGCCGGTTCCGACAGGATGAATCCGAACTCGCCGCGCAGGGACGATTCAGCCAGGAGCAAGATCACGGTGAAGACGGCTGAGCCCGCGCTGTACCAGGACGTCAGCGTGGGTGCGCCTCGCGCATAACGCGCCAGGCCTGCTCCAGCGAGAAAAAGTGAACCCGTGATCAAGCCCACAATGAGCGCGATGATCAGTGCCGCCGGCGAAAGAATGAAGCGCATCACGACGCTGGTGTCGTCCGTGCCGCTGAAGGCCACGTACCAGAAGTAGTTGAGCAGAACGAAGGTGCCGATGAAGATCTTGCAGGCTGAAGCGAGATCGAGCGGGAGCCGCGCCCGCCGCCGGCGCCCGACGCTTGTGAAAGGCCGCGGTCGCAGCGGCGTGAAAAAATGAAGGATGACGCCGCTGACGAGCGCGGCGAACAGCATCCATCCGGCTTCGACGCTGCCCTCCTTCCAGTCGACGCCGAGCGCCAACACCATCACTGCCGAGGCCAGGCCCAGAACGGCGCCGCCGAGCGGGCGCTCAGGGCGACAGGGCCGCAGCGCGCTCAGGATCAGCAACACGATCGCAAAGCACAAGGCGGCCATCAAGCTGACGGCAAGAGTGCCGGAAGCGGCGCGCACGGTGTCGAGCCGGTCCGCGGCCGAGTCCAGGACGGCGAGCCGAGCGAGTGCCGCAGCGAGAGACAAACTGGCGAACCCGAGCCAGTAGTAGATCCCGGCCCGCATCCAGGAAGCGGACGGGTCCTTCAGCATGCGTGAGACCGCGCCGGCTCCGCTCGGGACCACAGCAACACGCCGAGCCCGAATGCCAGAGGAAGGATGAAGAGCATCCAGAATGAGCGGACGAACTCCTTCTCGTCCGTGTAGACCCAGAGCAGCCAGAGGACGAGATGCGCCGCCGCCGAGATGGCAGGATGCCAAGGTGTGCAAGACAGATGCGGCCGCAGCTTGCGCGCCAATCCAAGTCCCAGAATGAACGGCAGCGCCATGAAGGAAGTCAGAGCGAAGGCGAGCATGATCGCGATCGGAACGGCCACCAGGGCGTACTGCACCACCAGTTCCATTTCCACGACCAGCCATGCGGCGGTGCCGGCAAGCAGCAAGGCCATGTAAAGGAACACCTGGTCGGCGAAGGTGCGCGGGCGCGGACGCGGCGCCGGTCGGGAGCGATCGCGGCCAGCGATCCCGTGCACCAGCAGAGCAGCGGCAGGCGCCGCGAGGATCAGAGCCTCCATCGTCCAAGCGCGAAATTCTCCCGCGTCAGAATCCAAGCACAGCAATGCGCTGGAAGACGCGCAGACTGCGGTCAGCACGAGGCTTCCGCGCTGACGAGGACGCCACTGGCCGAGCAGCAGCAATGTCACGGCGAAGAGCAGCGCCGGGGTCGAGGCGACGCCGGCGGCGTAGACAAGGAAGGCCGGCCGGAAGGAACCGCCCTGGAATCCCGCCGCAGCCAGCGTCGCGGCCTGAACCCCAAGATACATCAAGCCGGCGCGGAGCCAGTCGTGTTGGAGTCGGCTGAAGAGCTGACGCACGCCCATGTCAGGCAGCATGAGGATACCATTCGGCGCAGATGACGGATTCCGGCTGGCTGGAGGGCGGATGGCGCACGCAGCACGAGGAGTGCCTCCGCGTCGGCCGCGCGAGCGGCGGGCTGGACTTGGTGCTGTTCGGCGATTCGTTGATCCAGGGCTGGGGCGGACCGGAGCGCGCCGTCGAGGCGGCGGGAGCGGCGCACTGGGAAGAGTTTTTCGGCGGGCGGCGCGCCGGCAACCTGGGCATTGCCGGCGATCGCGTCAAGCATCTGCTGTGGCGGCTGGAGCACGGCGCGCTCGAGGGCCTGCAGCCGCGCCAGATCTTGCTGCTCGCGGGCACCAACGATTTGGCAGACGGAGCCTTGCCGGCAGAAGCGGCGGATGGGCTGATGGAAGTCGTGCGAGCGCTGCGGCATCACGCGCCCGGGGCGCAGATCCTGGTTCATCCGCTGCTGCCGCGCGGCGCGGACGCGGCCGATCCGCTGCGCGCCGCCACTGAGGTCGTCAACGAATTGCTGCGCGCGCGCCTGGGCTCCGCCGACCGCCGCGCGCGGCTGCTGGAGCCGGCCGCCTTCCTGCTTGCCGCCGACGGCGGCGCGCGCGCCGAACTCTTCGAGCCGGATCATTTGCACCTCTCCCCAGCCGGTTACGCCGCCTGGGGCCGTGCGCTTCAGCCGCAACTCGGCAGTCCGCCGCCCGCCTTCGCCGACGGCCGGCGGCGCGCGCTCGAGCCCGCCTGGATCCTGGCCGAGCGCCAAGCCGGGCTGATTTTCTTTCTCATCCTCGCCGGCGCCGCTTTGCTCGGCATCGCCGCCGGGGCCTGGTTTGACCTTTTCGGCGGCGCCTGGACCTGGATCATTCTCGGCCTGTGGGCCGCGCTGAGCGCCGGCTCGCTCGGCCTGTCCTGGGCTTGGCCGGCCTGGGAATACCGCTTCGCCGGCTACTGCCTGCGTCCGGATCGCATCGAAATCTGGCGCGGGCTGCTGTGGCGCAAGGCGGTGAGCGTGCCGTGCTCGCGCGTGCAATACACGGACGTGCAGCAAGGGCCGATCCAGCGCCGCCACGGCATCGCCACGCTGATCATTCACACCGCAGGCACCGACGCGGCGCAGGCCGAGGCCCAGGGACTGCCGCATGCGCTCGCGATCGAAGTGCGCGACTGGCTCGTCAGCCAAACCTCAGAAGATGCAGTCTGAGCCGCGGCGCGAGCAGCGCCTGCATCCGGCCACGCTCGGCTTCCGCTTGCTGGCCCACGCCCGATCGCTGCTGCTTCCGGCGCTGGTGGTGCTCTTCTTCGCGCGCGGCGACCGCTGGCAACTCTGGCTGGGCCTGCTCTTCGTGCCGGTGATGCTCTTCGACGTTCTGCATTATCTGACATTACGCTGGAGATTCGAAGCCGATGAACTGGTGATTCGCCAAGGCTGGCTGTTCCGCCGCGTGCGCCACGTGCCCTACGCGCGCGTGCAGAACGTGGATCTCGCCCAAGGGCCGCTTCATCGGCTGTGCGGCGTTGCCGAAGTGAAAATCGAGACGGCAGGCGGCGGCGCGGAAGAGGCGGTGCTGAGCGTCATCAGCCTGACGCAATACGAGGAATTGCGCGCGCGCATCTTCGCCGGCCGCGCGGCGCGCGCATCGGCTGCAGGCGCCGAGGCTGCGGCGGCCAGTGAGGTGCTTCTGGAGCTCGGTCCGCGCGACCTCTTCTTGCTGGCCCTGAACCCGGCGCGCGGCCTGGCTCTGATCGCGGTCGCCTGGGGCGCCGCCTGGGAGTTCGACTTGCTCGACCGCTTCGACTTCGGCGACCAGATCGAAGGTTGGGCGGCCAGTCAGTCCGCGGCATCGCTGGCGCTGGAAGCCGCGGCCATCTTCGCGGCGGCCGTCGGCGCGGTGTTCCTGCTGTCGCTGGCGGCAACCTTCCTGGCGTTGTGGGGATTCCGTCTGGAACAGGAACAGGATCTGTTCCGGATCCGCCGCGGCCTGCTGACGCGCCAGGTGGCCAGCATTCCGCGGCGGCGCGTGCAGCTCGTGACCGTGCGGCAGTCGTGGATGCACGCGCTGATGGGACGCGCGCGCGTCCTGGTCGGCACCGCCGGCGGCGACACCGGTGAGGAAAGCGCCAAGACCGACAGCGGCGCCCAATTCGCGCCGCTGGTGCCCGTCTCACAATTGAGCGGCCTGCTGCGCCGCATCCGGCCCGACCTCGATTGGGAGGCTTCCGATTGGCAGCCGCTCGCGCCTGCCGCCGGCCGCCGCATGGTCGTGGTCGGACTCTTGTGGTCGCTGCCCGCCGCGGCTGCGCTGATTTACTTCTTCGAGTGGATCGGCGCCGGGTTGGCCGCCATGTGGATCGGCTTTCAGATCTGGAAAGCGCTGCGCGGCGCGCGGCGCGCGGGATGGCGGCTCACGCCCTGGGGCGTGATTTGGCGCAGCGGCGCGTTCGGCAGTTCGGTCAGCGCCGCCTTCGACGACAAGGTGCAGGCGGTGAGCCTGCAGCAGAGTCCCTTCGATCGCCGTCACGGTCACGCCACGCTGGCCGTGGACACTGCCGCCGGCGGCAAGACCGGCCATCTGCTGCGTCTGCGCTATCTGCCGCGCGCCACCGCCGAGATGCTGCGGCAGCGCCTGGTGGACGCCGCGGCCGCCACGCGCTTCAAGTGGTGAGAGGACGCGCGGTTGCCTCGCCGCTCACTCGGAGTTGCGCACGCGCGCCGTGTATTCCTTGAACCACTGCACTTCCTCGGGATCGTGCGGGCTGCCGTCCGGCTCGAGCAAGTCGTGGAACCAGCGCTCCGGGACGGGCGCGCCCTCGGGCGAGCCCCAGGGATAGATGGTGTTGGATTTGCCGCGCACCAAGCCCCAATTGACGCAGCCGACGCCCTCCGTCGCGAAAACCGCGAGCGAAGGCGCCACCTCGCTGCCGCCGCGCCGCAGCCATTCGGTGCAGATCAGCGGGCGGCCGTGGGCGCGCAGCGCGGCGATCTGCGCGCGCAATTCTTCGGCGCCGTTGTAATTGTGAAAGCTCACGACGTCCGACAGACGCAGTTGCTCGGCGTTGAGCGCGTCGAAGTCGCCGCCGGCGGACCACAGGCCCGCGGTGAGCGGTTGCGCGGGCCCGGCGGCGCGCGCCCAGGCGAAGACGGCGCGCAGCAGCGGCAGGGACTTCAGGCCCATGCCGCTGTTGCCGGGCTCGTTGTACAGATCCCACATCAGCACGCGTTCGTCGGCCGCGAAGCCGCCGACCACGGCGCTCACGTAGTCCTCCAGCCGCGGCCACTCCGCCGGATCCAGGGTGGCCCGCGAGCCGGGACTGCGCACCCAGCAGGAGTTGTGCACGCCGGGACGCGGCGCCGGCTGCGGCCCGGCCCGCGGATCGTCGTTCCAGCAGTCGTCAAAGAGCACGAGGATCGGGCGGATGCCGTGGCGCGCGGCGATCGCCAAGAATTGGTCGAGGCGCTCGGCGAAGCCGATCGGATCCGTCTGCCAGGCCAGGTCGTGCAGGTAAGTGCGCACGGTGTTCATCCCCAACTGAGCGGCCCACCCGAGCTCGCGCTCGATGGTGACCGGATCCCAGGTCTCCGCCTGCCACATCTCGAGTTGGTTGGATGCGGTGCTCGGCAGAAAATTGCAGCCGACCAGCCAGGGCTGCAGCGAGTGCCATTGACCTGCTCGGTCCGCAGTCCATGGCAGGTGGGGATCAACGGGCGCGTGCGGCGCGCCCGTGTCCAGCGTCACTTCCCAGCGGCCGGCGGCGGTGCGGCGCCAGAGCGTGAGATAAACGCCGCGCGCTTGCACGGCGCCGGCGGCGGTGAAGGTCCAGTCGCCGTGGGTGAGACCGCTGCGTAGATCGTCAAAGACTGCCGCGCCGCGCGGCTCCCACGAAAGTTGGGCGTTCGGATCGGCGAAGAGCGCCTCGTCGGCGGCGCGAATGCCCGCGCGGCCCTGCTGCAGAGCGCCGAAGAGGTCGAGGCGCACCGCGTCCGGGGCCATCACGGCCATCCAGCCCTCGAGCCCGCGCGCGGCGACGTCGGCGCAGAAGGCGCGATCGGCGGCCGCGAGTTCGGCGAGCGCCGCCGCGCGACTGGCCGCGGGCGGAGCGGCGCAGGATCCCAGAAGCAGAAGCGGCAGCAGGAGCGAGCCTTTCACCCCGGCAGATTACGGGCGCGCGCCGATACTGGACGCGTGGCCGAACACCGCTGCGCCGCCGACGCCATGCGCACGCGCTTCGAGTGCCTGCTGCATGGCCCCGATCCCGGTCTGCTCGCGGCGGCGGGCGAGGCGGCGCTGGCCGAGATCCGCGCCGCCGAGCGCGAACTCTCCTTTTTCCGGGCTGATTCGGAATTGAGCCGCCTCAATCGCGAAGGCGCCTCCGGGTGGACGCGGCTCTCCGCGCGCTTCTTGACGCTGCTGCGACTCTGTCAGGAGCTGCATCGCGAGACGGCGGGCGCCTTCGATCCCGGCGCGGCTTTTAAACCGGGAATCTCCGGCCTGGAAGTGAGCGTCGCGCTGCAGGCGGCGCGCTTCCGGGCGCCCGGTCTGCGGCTGGACTGCGGCGGCATCGGCAAGGGCGAGGCCCTGGATCGCGCAGCGATCGTGCTGCGCGAGCACGGCGTCATCACGGCGCTGCTGCACGGCGGCACCAGCAGCGTGCTGGCGATGGGAGTGCCCCCTGGGCAGCGCGGCTGGCGCGTCGCGATCGCGCATCCGGACGATCCGGCCGATGCCATTGCCAGCGTTGAGTTGCGCGATCAGGCGCTCGGCGTGTCGGCACGGCGCGGCGCCATCGTGGACCCGCGTTGCGGGGCGCCGTCCACGGGGCCGACCCGCCTCGCCGCCGCGATCAGCGTCAGCGCGGCCGCAGCCGACGCTTGGTCTACGGCGCTGATCGTCGTGGGCCGGCGCGACTTCGAGTGCCGTTCGCTACATTCTCCCGTTCCTGTCCCATGAAGTCCCTCCCCCGCCGCGACTTTCTCTTCCACGCTGCCGGCGGACTGGCCGCGGTGGCGCTGGCTCCGGATCTCGCCGCCTTCGCCGGGCGCGCCGCCGCCCTGCCGCGCAGCGCCAAATTGGGAGTCGGAGTCGTCGGCACGGGCGCTCGCGGCCGCGAGGCGATCGACGAACTGGCGGGCATGGAAAACGTGCAGTTGGTCGCGATCTGCGACGAGGATCCTGGCCGCCTCAAGGGCGGACAGCGCCGCGCGCCGGATGCGCCTTCTTTCACCTCCGTGACGGACTTCATCGAGAATTCCTTCGGCCTGCAGGCGGTCGTGATTTGCACGCCGACGCATCGCCACCGCGAAGTGGCCGAAGCAGTTCTGGCAGCCAAGCGCCACGTGTTCTGCGAGACGCCGCTCGCGCACACCGTAGCAGACGCGCGCGCGCTCGCCGCGGCGTCAGCTGCCGCGCCCGCGCAAATCTGCGCCGCGGGCTTCACCGCGCGCGCCAACCCTCTCTACGTGCGCACGCGCGGCGTGACCGGATCCGACGCGGTTGGCGCCCTGCTCGGCGCGCAGGTGCGCGTCAACCGGCGCGAGTCTTGGCGGC
>CAYVPL010000025.1:2976-17613 GCA_964453755.1 uncultured Planctomycetales bacterium | reverse complement strand
CGCCGAGAAGTTCACCTGGCCGGACGGCGGCGAGTCGCCGTTCCGCGGCGAGAAGAACACCAACTGGGAAGGCGGCTACCGCGTGCCTTGCGCCATCCGCTGGCCCGGCGTCATCAAGCCGGGCACGGTGCTGAACGACATCTTCGCCCACGAAGACATGCTGCCGACTCTGTTGGCGGCCGCCGGCGCGCCGGACGTCAAGGAGCAGCTGCTGAAGGGCATGCAGGTCGGCGGCAAGAGTTACAAGAACCACCTTGACGGATACGACCTGAGCAGCGCTTTCGCCGGCAAGTCGCCGAGCCCGCGCCAGGAGTTCTTCTACTTCAACGACGACGGTTCGCTGGTCGCTCTGCGCTTCGGGCCTTGGAAGCTGGTCTTCGCCGAGCAGCGCGCCCACGGCTTCGACGTCTGGCAGGATCCGTTCGTCGTCCTGCGCGTGCCCAAGCTCTTCAACCTCCGCTCCGACCCCTTCGAAACTGCCGATCACGAGGGCATGGATTACGAGCGCTGGCGCGTCGAGCACCTGTTCCTGCTGGTGCCCGCGCAGGAATACGTGGGCAAATTCCTCGCTACGTTCAAGGAATTCCCGCCCCGGCAGAAAGCCGGCAGTTTCGGCATCGATCAGGTGCTGAGCAGTCTGACCCAGAACATCGGCAAGTAGTTCTCATCAACCCCGTCAACCCATGAAACAACTCATCACCGCGACTTCCCTCCTCCTTCTCGCTGCGACGCTCGGCGCCTGCAGTTCCGCTGACACCGAGTCGGCCGCCGCGGCCGAGCCCGCCGTGGCAGCGCCCGCCGCTGCGCAGGCTGCACCTGCGAAGCCGCTGTCCGTCGAAGACGCTGTGCTGGTCAGCGTGACCGCCAAGATCGAGGCCCTCAATCAACAGACCCGCGAGGTCTCGCTGCGTGGGCCGCAAGGCAACGTCGTCAGCTTCGTCGTGGATCCGAAGGTCCAACGCCTCAACGAGTTCAAGGTCGGCGATCTGGTGACCGCCGAGTACTACCTCTCGCTGGCTGCGGAGCTCCGCGCGCCGACCGCCGAAGAGAAGGCGGCCCCGATCCAAGCCGTGGAAGGCGCCGCCAAGACTCCCCCGGGCGCCACCCCCGCCGCGGGCGGCCTGCGCGCCTTCAAAGTCGTGGCGACGGTGGAAGGCATTGACCTCCCGACGCGCGCTCTCACCCTCAAAGGCCCGATGGGCAACTACCTCACCGTGCGCGCGCGCGACGTGAACAAGCTGAAGCAGATGAAGCTCGGCGACACGATCGTGATCGTCTACACCGAGGCGCTGGCCATCGGCATGAACAAGGCGTCTGCCGGCGCTCAGTAGTCCTGGTTATCTTCGGGAGGCGGCGCAGGTTTGGGCGGCAGGAGTGCGCTCAACTGCGCCGCCCACTCGTCCTCGCCGGCGAGGAAGGCGACCGCGCGAAGTGTTTGCTGCTGGTCCAGCGTGCCGGTGAGAGCCGCCGTGCGCGCCACCTCCCATTTACCGGCGATCCAGCGCTGGGCGGCGAGGGTCACCAGGCCGTTGCGGTCGGCCTCGCCGAGTCCGGCGGGCTCCACCAGCACGAAGGGCGTCCCTGGCGCGTTCTGGCGATAAATCAGAGTGACTTCGAAGTCGATGTGTTCGGTGCTGAAGTCCCGCGCGGCCACTGCGCCGACAATCAGCCGGCGGGTGACACGCAAGGAGCCTGAGTCACCATCGACGGCAAACTGATAAGGATCCGCTTGGACGCCAAGGCACATTCCTGTCGGGTAGCCGCTGAACTCCAGGTAGGTGACAGAATCAGCCACGAGCGCGAAGGCACCTTCGCGGTATTCAAGGAGGCAAGTGGAGGCCTGCAGTTCCCCGGTGCCGCTGGTAGACCAAGAGGACTCGATCCAGCGCCGGTCGCCCAGCCGGTGCACCGTCAAGGCACCTCCGGAACCTATGCTTCCCGGAATGTCTTGCTCGTGCAGCAAGGTCCATCCACTCTGCCGATCGCCTTGGAAGAGGAGAAGCCGATCATCGTGAGAATAATATTCGACGATGCGAATGGTCACGAACGCTTCTGGACGGGCATCCCCTTCCAGATCAGCGTACTCGACGAAGACGTGCTGGCCGAGCGCCTGCGGATCAGCCGAAGGAGCGAAGTTTCGTTGAAATTCCTCATGAGTCAGAAACAACGGCGGCCGCTGAGGCACGGCGCTGGCCATTGAAGGCGGAGGCGCGCAGGCGGCCCAGCTGAGCAGGACGGCGCAGATGGCCGATCGGAACACCCATGAGGATGACAGCATGACGGCCCGAGCATGCTTCCTTCGGTGGGCCAATGCAAGCGCTGCGAGATCGGCCGACTCTGCGCGTTGAATGGAGAAGTGAGATTCTGACATGATCATTCTCAGGATCCATGAGTAGACTCCACGCCATCTCCCATGCTGCGACCGTCGCCCACCGCCGTGCTGCTCGTCGTTCTGGCCGTGATCGCGTCGTGGATTTGGCGCAGCGGCGTGACCGTTTCGGAGCCGGAGCCTGCGGATGTTTGGCTGGCGCCGGAGCCCGTGAAAAGTCTGGTCGAGTCCCAGGCGCCGGCGGCGAACGCACTCCGCCGTGAGAACGCTGCTCTTGGCCCAGAAGCACTGGGCGAGGTCGGCATCAAAGTGGTCGTGAACGATCCCGACGGAGTGCTGGAGTTGCCCTTTGAACTGAAGGTCCTGTGCGGAAAGACGGCGCTTGTTCCAACCTGGGCGCGAGTCGACGACCAGTTTCAGGCGCGTTTGCCGGTGAGCGGCCCGGAGCCGAGCCGGGCCATCCTGACGTCCAACGAGCACTTCCTGTCGTCTCAACCCGTTGCCGTAGGCGCGTTCGAGCGCGAGGAGGCCAGCCAGCCAGGACAGGTTGCGCATTGGATCGCGCGCCTGGACTTGGCGGGTGCCGTGTGCGTGATCGACCTCACCCTGCACGGCGCAGCGGGCGAGGGCCCCTGGCGACTGAAACATCCTTTCGGCGAGGAGCACTTGGTGGAGCTCCCTGCAGATGGCGGCGAGCAGAAGGTCAGACTGTTCACGCCCAACCGGGAGCACCTCGAAGCGCGGCTCGATGGAGTCTGGCCCGGCGACGTCTATCAGGTTCGAGTGCCGATCAACTCGGGCCGGATCAGGCGGGAGCTCCGGCCGCCCAGCGGAGCGCTTACCGCGCATCTGGAACTGCCGGACGGCGTCAAATTGAGCGCCGAGCAGAAGATTTGTCTCGAGCCCGAAACGCGCCTCGGAGGAATGATGCACACTCGTCGCTGCGTGGTGGATTCGAGCGGCACAGTGCGGTTCACGAACCTGCCTGCGGGACGCTACCTAGTCTATGCGAGTGACTACGTCAATTTCACCGGAGACGTCGCCCACACCCTTGTGATCGATCAGCGCGAGGAGATCGTGCATCTGCGGAAGGGTCATGAGGCCTTGCGCGTGCGCTTTGGCGACTCGCCTTCGGACGGCGTTCAGGCCGTGTCGGCAGAATGGCCGCGCTATCCCCTCGTCGCCGGTGTTTACGAACCTGGGGAATCGTCGGAGTTCGTGCTCGCTGGATTGTCGCGCGGCGCCTGGCGCGTGTGCGGGTATCGCGGAGGCGCCATGGCCTTCGGGCAAGCCTTCGTCGGAGCCGGTGAACTTGCGGAACTCGCGCTTCTTGACTGGGGTCCCGCCAAGGACATCCAACTCACCATGCATTCATCCTTCAGCGAGGCAAGCACCCAGCGCATTCAGTTCTGCGTGACCGACGCTGCTGGAATTCAATACACAAAGGACGTGATGGCCAGACCGGACATGATCTTCAACTACGACGCGCACATGCTGGTTCCGCCCGGTCCGCTGCGCGTCGAGGCCTTTCACGCCTCCGGCCTCGTCGGCGAGGGCACCGGCATCGTGCCCGATCTGCCCGGCCCGCGGGTGCCCGTTGACGTCTGGCTGCAGTTCCGGGAACCCTGATCTAGCCGTCAGAACCAGGCCGGGCGCCGCAAGATTCTGAAATGGCGCCGTCATGCGAAGGAGCAGGAAAATGACCGGGATATGGACCGCGCTCGGCGCCGCGGTTTGGATGGCGGCATCGGCGCCGGCATTCCAGGCGGGCGTCCACGAGTATCCCGGCGCCAGCAATCGCGACGGTTTCGGTCAGGCCGTCCTGGCCTTGGATGACCTGGATGGCGACGGCTGGGACGACGTCGCCGTCGGCGCCACCTCCCGGGATCCCTACGGCTGGAACGGCGGCTCCGTGACCATCCTCTCCGCGCGCACCGGCGCCACGTTGCGCACCTGGCACGGTGCGCGCAGTCAGCAGCGCCTTGGCGAAGAGTTGTGCCGGCTGGGCGACCTGGATGGCGACGGCTTCGATGAAATCGCCGCCTCGGCAGTCGGAGACGACAGTTTCGGCTTCGAGGCGGGTGCAGCGCTCGTCCTGAGCCCGCGCACCGGCCGGCTCGTGCACCTGATTGCCGGGGAGAATCCGGGAGACCAGTGCGGCTACGGGCTGGCTTGCATGGACGACGTGGACGGCGACCAAATTGTCGAACTCGCCGTGGGGTCTTGGCTGGCGGACGCGAATGGACCCGACGCAGGCGAAGTCCGAATTTTCTCCGGAGCCAGCGGCCAGGAGTTGCACCGCATGGCCGGGGCTTCGGCAGGCGAAGGATTTGGCCGGTCGATCGCCTGCCTGGGCGATCGCGACGGCAATCTCAGCATCGAGCTGGCAGTCGGAGCGCCCTTATTCAACTTTGTCGGCGCCGCGGAGTGCGGCGCCATCCGCTTGTGCAGCACGAATTCGGGCATGCCCTGGGGAAATCTGCCGGGCCTTCGGCCGCACGGACGCATGGGAATGGCGTTGGCGCGGCTGAGGGACTGTGACGGCGACGGCGAGGCGGAGCTCGCCGGGAGCGCGCCGGGCGGCAATCACCCTGGAGAAGTGTGGATCTGGAATCCGGATTCTGGGTCGGTTCTGCAACATTGGACGGGCGCGGACTCCGGCGAGCAGTTCGGCGCCGCGCTCGCTGCTGGAGGCGACGTGGACTTGGATGGCGTCGAGGATCTGCTCGTGGGCGCTCCCCAGGCTCTGCGGGACGGGCTTCGCGGGGGGGCGTTGCGCGTGGTCTCGTGCGCCAACGGTTCGCTCCTGGCGCAATACTTCGGCCTTCGCAGTCTGGGCAGTTTCGGCGTTGCCGCTGCCGTTTATCCTGACTTGGACGGCAACGGCGTGCCAGAGTGTCTGGTCGGAGCTCCGTCCCAATTCGCGGGCAACCGCCCAGGCTCGGTATTCCTCCTTCTGGCCTGGGAGCCGCGCGACCTGGAGGTCAGCGATCTTCGCGCCGGCCGCCCGGCGGCGGCGAGCGTTGCTGGACTGCCGCCGGGAAGTGAGATGAGATTGTTCGTGAGTCTGGCAGGCTGGGGCTGGGATCGTCATGGCCCCGCTGGGAACGAAATTGACTTGAAGCGCGCGCACTTGGTCGGCGTCGCAAGCCCGTCCGCCAACGGCATTGCCACGGTCACGTTCACGGTCCCCCCTGGCACCACGGGCAGGACGATTTGGATGCAATCCGCGTTGGCCGCGGCTCAGGGAGCGCCGCGCAGCAACGCTCTCGAGTTGACGATCTGGTAAGACATTCGCGCTTGCTATCCTCGCTGCACCCCCCGCGTGCGGCCTCCTACCGACCCCAACCTCCTCCACCGGGCATTCTCCGACGGCGACGACGAAGCCTGGGCGGAGATCGTCCGCCAGTACACGCCGCTGATCCGGCAATTTTCTTACAGCATCGGCTGGCGCGAGCAGCATTTGGACGACCTCGTCCAGGACGTTCTGGTCACCCTGCTCGAGAAGCGCGGCGAGTTCCGCTACGACCCGCGCGGAAAATTCCGCAACTATCTCTTCACGATCGTCAAGAACGTCGCGTTCACCCTGGGACGCAAGATTCAGCGCGCCAGCGCCGAAAACGGGATCTCCGCCATTCTGGAGAGCTTGGCGCGCGAGGACCAGGGGCTGCTGGACGCCTGGGAACAGCAGTGGCGGGATCACCACAAGCGCCGCGCCTACGAGCTGGTGAGCCGCGAGACGGATCCCAAGCACTGGCAAGTCTTCTTGGACATCATGGTCGAGCGCCTGGAGCCGAAGGCTGTCGCCGCCAAGCACGGCTTGTCGATTGACAACGTCTATCAGATCAAGAAGCGCGTGAGCGAAGCCATCCAGGCGCAAATCCTCCGCCAGATCGAGGACGAGGACCTGCCGCAATGAGCCGCGAATCGTCCGGCGCAGCGGACGATTGGCTGCCCAGCGCGGCCGAGCTGGAAGACTTCGCCGGGGTGCTGCACGCGGAGTGGAAGGTGCCGGGCTACCGCTCGCAGGCGCTGCTCGGCCGCGGCGGCCAGGGCGCCGTTCTGCGCGCCGTGCAAGAGAGCACCGGCCGCACGGTGGCCCTGAAAATTCTCCACCGCGCGGAGGCTTCCGTGCCGTCCTTCGAACGCTTTCGCCGGGAGCGCGACCTGATTTGCCTGCTGCAGCACCCGAGCATCGTGACGGTCTTCGACGCCGGCGTCTGGGAAGAACGCCAGTTCCTGGCCATGGAGTTGGTGGACGGCCCTTCGATGGAGTCATGGCTCCAGACGAGCGGCGGCGCCGCGCGGCGTGAAGAATTTGTCAGACTCTTGCTGCCATTGTGCGATGCGATGGCGTACGCGCACCGCCAAGGGGTGATCCACCGTGACCTCAAGCCGCAGAACGTGCTGATGCAGCGCGTGGCGGGCTCGACAGAATCCTGGCTGCCCAAAGTCGCCGACTTCGGCCTGGCCCGCAACCTGGACGGCGCCGATCCGCACTTCGCCACCGTGCGCGAGCGGGACCGCTTGTCCACGCTCGCCTACTCCGCGCCGGAAATGTTCGCCGAGGGCGGCGCCCGCCCCGACACGCGCACGGACGTGTTCGGGCTCGGCGCCATTCTCTATCGCATGCTTGCCGGACATGATCCGCGCCAAGGTTTGACCATGGAAGAGCTGCGGGCGACCCAGGGACCCGCGCCCTATCGCGGAATTGCGCAGGCGCGCCTCGGCGGGCGCAAGATCGGCCGCGATCTCGAGGCCATCTGCCTGCAGGCCATGGCGCCGAATCCGGAAGAGCGCTATGCCACGGTCCACGAATTAGCGGAGGATTTGCGTCGATTTCTGGAGGGCCGCCCGGTGCGCGCGCGGCCGCGCGAGTGGTCCTACGTGCTGGGCAAGAGCCTCATGCGCCACCGCGCCGCCTGGACGCTCGGCGCGGCGGCCATCGCCACCGCCGTCGGCGGCGCGGGCGCATGGCTGGTTCAGGCGGGTGAGACGCGGAGACAAGCGGAGCGGGTCATCGGGGCGCTCGAGCGGCACGCGTCCTCGGTGGACTTGATCGTCGAGCGCCTGCTCGAGCCCACGCGCAAGGCGCTGGGCTCGAACGCGGCGGCGCTGGAGGTGGCGCGCGACCTCGTCCGCGAGCGGGAAGAGATGCTGGCGCAAGATCCCGGCAACCTACGGCTGATTTCCGGCCTGATCTCGTTTCGCAAGCGCGTCGGCGACTTGCTGCAGGCCGAGGGCCGCTACCGCGAGGCGCATCCGGAATTCGAAGCAGCGCGGCGCCTGCTCGTGGCGCACCTGGATCTTCGTGATCCGCTGATTGCAGCGCAGGCCAACGTGCTCTTGGTGAATGCGGGCGATGCGCTGCGGCATTGGGATCCGCCGGCCGGACAGCGCATCTACGAGCAGGCGCTGGCGGACGATCGCGCGCGGCTCGCCGCGCACGCCGGGCATCCAGCTGCAGCGCGCTTCGCCAGCGACTTGGCCTGGAGCCTGCAGCGAGTCGGCTCGCACGCCCTCACCATCGCCCCGCCGTCGGAGGAGCATGCGACCCTCTTGCGCGCCCGCGCCTTGCTGGATGAGTTTGCAGGGCTGCATGCGCCCGTCGTCGGGGATGCGGCGCGCTCCAACGACGTGGCGCTGGCCGAGACCATGCTGCTCCGGCAACTCATGGAAGTGTCCCGCGCGAGTCCTGCGGAAATGCTGGCGCTGCGCGAGCAGCTCCAGCGGCTCACCGTGCAGGCGCTCGAGAGCGACCGTGACTCGGTGCACTACCGGCTGATCCTCAGCACTCAGGACAGCGAAGTCTTCAGCCAGCAATTGCAGTCGGGACTGTTCGACGCGGCCAAGCAGACGGCGCAGCAAGCGATCGGGCACTGGAACGAATTGCTCGAGCTGAGTTCGCAGGCCGCGCCCATCCAGGAGCAAAAGGCCAGCGCTCTGACCGCTTGGTCGCTCGAGACGGCCGAACTGCCGGAGTTTGCCGGCGAGCGGGCAGCGTGGCTGGCCGAGGCCGTGCCGCTCTGGGAGGCATGCAGCCGGATGCAGGCCGTCGGACCGGAGCATCAGCGGCGCCAGGTGCAAGCCCTGCTGTTGCTGGCCGCGGAGCAGGATCGGCGCGCGCCGCCGGCGCAGGTGGCTGAACTCTTCGCGCGCGCCCGCGCCCTGTTGGCGGCTGCTCCCGTCTCACAAAGCGACCTGGAGGGCAATCACCTGGCTTACCGAATCCTTCTGGAGCGCGCCCTGACCTCGCATCCGGTCTCGGCCGAGTTCTCCCGCCAGGCGCAAGATTTCTTGAACATCCTGCACCAACGTGAAGCGGGTGTGAGCTCAGGCGGCTGAACGTACATGCGCCGCGACATGGTATCTCGTTAAATTCCGTCAGACCTCAGCAGGCATTAGCAATAGGTAGCATGACACTCTTCTGTGCGATCGCCTTCGCGGCTTGGATAAACTCCATGCCCGCCTTCGTTCAGTACACGGAGCGGGTGAGCGTAAACTCGTCCGGCATCGAGGGCAGCTCATATTCTGACAGTATTAGCATGTCCTCTGATGGGCGCTTCGTCGCGTTCAGGAGCCGCGCATCCAACCTCGCGCAGGGAGACACGAACCACGTCAGTGACATTTTCGTCCACGACCGCCGGAGCGGAGCAACGACGCGAATAAGCGTAGATTCAACTGGCATTCAGGGAAACAAGGCGTCCTTAGCTCCGAGCATTTCACCGGATGGACGCTTTGTTGCGTTCGAGAGTAACGCATCCAATCTCGTTCCTGGGGACACAAACGGCTTCACCGACATCTTTGTCCACGACCGTAAGTCGCACCAGACGACGCGGGTGAGCATCGACTCGGGCGGCATTCAGGGAAACAATTTCTCAATGTCTCCGTGCATCTCATCTAGCGGCCGTTTCGTGGCGTTCATGAGCGGAGCATCCAACCTTGTGGCCGCCGACACAAACTCTCACTATGATATATTTGTTCATGACTGCCACACTGGCCAGACGACGCGAATTAGCGTGGATTCCGCAGGGCAACAAGGCAATGGCCGCAGCGATAACGTTCGCATTTCTCATGATGGCCGCTTTGCCACCTTCGTAAGCGACGCATCGAACCTTGTTCCGGGAGACTCTAATGGTTTTTCTGACATTTTCGTACGCGACCTGCAAACGCATCAGACGACTCGGGTGAGTGTCGACTCGGCTGGTATTCAAGGTAACTATTTTTCTAGCGCACCTAGTATTTCATCTAATGGTCGTTGCGTGGCCTTCATGAGCGGATCCACAAACTTAGTTTTAGGAGATGCCAATGGCAGCTGGGACACCTTTGTTCACGATCGTCAGACGGGCGTTACGAGTAGAGTGAGCGTCGATTCGCGTGGTGTTGCCGGGAATAATGGCGGCGAGAATTCGGGAATTTCTGCTGACGGGCGCTTCGTTGCTTTTAACAGTTGGTCAAACAACCTTGTTCCAGGGGACACAAGCGGCAATGACGTCTTCGTACACGATAGACAGACTGGCCATACTATTCGAGTTAGCGTAGACTCAAATGGAGGCCAGCAGAACGGCAATTCTAATTACTCTGATCCGCATATTTCATTCGACGGACGCATAGTGGCCTTCGCAAGCGATGCCTCCAACCTAGTCTCAGGCGACACGAACTACTGGTGGGACATTTTCATCAACGACAGTCGGCCAATTATGCCAAGGCTCGATTGGAATGGCCATTGCCCAGGAGTGGTGACTCTCAATCTCGATGCCGCCACGCCGGAGGGAGGTGTGGTATTCGCGATCGGCGCCGCTGGATCCTTTATTTTAACCTCATCTGTGTGCACCGGCACGATCATTGACATAGGTAGCCCGCGACTCGGTCCAGTTGTTCGAGCCTCCTGGCTCGGTACGATCGTCCGTTCGTACCATACTTCACCGGCGATGTGCGGATTGACCGTCCAGGCTCTCGATATCCGCACGTGCATCGCCTCCAACGCGGTCGTGCTCTGAGTTGCCAGTCCTTCATTCTTGATTCGTTTCTTTGGTCGCACTCTTGGTGCATAGAGCGGCTACTTGCGTGTGCAGTACCGTGCGGCCTACTCAATCACCTACAGAGAACAGCGCCCTAGCCAGGATTGATTCCTGTGACCTGCTCCTGAACGAGCACTCCTGCATTCCAAATCGCGTGCATGACCATCCCGGGATAGAGGCTGCCCGTGCGCTGGCGGACGAGGCCGAAGGCCAGCCCCATGACGAAATGGCTGGGGAAATTGATCGGAAACAAGTGCAGCACCG
Source organism: uncultured Planctomycetales bacterium (assembly GCA_964453755.1). Lineage (GTDB taxonomy): Bacteria > Planctomycetota > UBA1135 > UBA1135 > UBA1135 > JAQBVK01. Next base: position 6,999 of record CAYVPL010000025.1, on the reverse strand, counting down.
AGAAGAAGATGGCCTGCAAGATGAGAGCCTCGGAACTGGTCAGCACCTTCTGCAGGCGCGTCTGGATCACCCCGCGAAAGGCGACCTCCTCGACGATCGCCGGCACCAGGCAAACCATGAGGTAGGCGCTCCACAGCGGCCACCCGTGCTCCAGATAGTCCGGCAATATGTCCAGGAATTGTCCGCCCAGGCGTTCGACGAGCAAAAAGTAGGGCACAACCAACAGGCCAGCGCCGGCGAAAAGGGCGATTGGCAGCCACCAGTTGCGCGAGTTGAAGCCTGTTCCCTTCAGCAGAGGCCGGATGGCGCCGGCATCCCGCCGGTACCAGTGGAAGACGATTAGAGCATCCACTGTTGCGAAGAGGAGTTCGAAGGCGGGCGAATCCCGCTCCGTCAGCCGGTAGAGGAGCACGAAGGGCAGATTCGTGAGCAGCAGCAGCATCCAGAGCTGCAGAACGGGCGAGAAGGCGCGCCAGTCGGCGCTGGCCTCGCTCGCGAAGGAGCGCTGAGCACCTCCGCTTCGGTTCACTGGCCGGCCACAGGAACCGCAGAAGCGGGCGCCACTCTGAGCCGAGGCGACGCAGGCCGGGCAGCTGCCGGGTTGGGGCGGTGGAGCCGCGTTCACGCCGCGGCGTGCTCCAAGGCGCGGCGCTTGGCCGTGCGTTCAGCCAGCGCGGACTGCACGCCCGCCAGCAGCGCCGTGATGAGCACGATCCGGATGAAGATGCCGTCCGTGATCGAAGACGGTTCACGGATGACGCTCATCACGATCGTGCTCAGATAGACGCACAGTCCGGTGAGAACCGCCGGGAAGGGAGAACTGCGGGCCCAGAAATAGAGTCCGGCCATCAGAACGGCGAGACCGAAGTGGACCAAGTACTTGATCTGCACGTTGCGGTCCATTTTGGTCAGAAGTTCGCTGACGGTGTGCCGGCTGCCGTCCTCCATGACGACCACGTCGCTCGGCGCATACTCGGCCAGGAGTTCCCGCTTCTCGACCTCCACGGCTTGCCGCCCGAAGTACATGACCATGGTGCCGGCCACGGCAGAGACGACGGCGAACCCGAGAATGAGTTTGCGCGCCAGGCCAATGCCCTTCACGCGCTGCTTGGCGGCGTAGCGCGAACCGCCCGCGCGATGGGTCCCGGGAGCAATCCTGCCCGGCGGCGCAGCGGCCGGCGCGGGATGCGCGCTCGCTTCCTCGCTGCCGTCCATGGCTGCGCCGCAGTTCGTGCAGAAAGCGGTGCTGGCGCTGAGCAGAGTGGCGCAGGAAGGACAGGCCTGCTCGGGTTCGCCGTCTGCGTGATCCTGCAGCATGAGGGCCCCGTCCTCGGCCTCGTGGATCGGGTGAATCGCGCCGCATCCGCCGCAACGAATTTTCTTGCCGGCGGACCCGGCGGGCAGGCGAATGGGTTTGTCACAGGAGGGACAGTCGCGGAGGGTAGGCATAGGCTGTAGGGATCCCGGGGGAGAGATCGAATGCGCCCATCGTAGTGAAATTGCGCCCGCGCAAGCCGCCCGTTTGATCCTCATGACTGCGGAGAATCACATGTCAGATCAGGAGAAGATCCTGCAAACCAATCCGCGCCGAGGGCGCGCCTGCGCGCCTAGATCCCGCGGCTGACGGTCACGAAGACCTGCAGCCCGTCGATCTCCAGATCGCCCAGGCCGTAGCCCAGATCCACGCTCGTGTCGGACCAGCGCACTCCCATGCCGAGAAAATTGTAAGAAGGCAGGGCAATCTCCACTCCGGCGCGCGCGTACCAGCCGCTGCCGAATCCGTCGCCTTCGTCGTCGTAGCCGGAGCCGGACTGTTGGTAGTCCACCCACTGCAGCAGCGGGCCGCCCGCGCCGTAAACGCGCAGTTTGTCGCCGACGAAAACGCTGGCGAAGGGGCCGCCGAAGATTTCGAAGACGGACAAATCCACGTCCAGCGCCACGACCGCGCCGCTGCCGCCGGCGGCGAAGGCGGTGACGTCGGCGCGGCCGGAGAAGGACAGCATGCTTTCGAGGCCGAGGTCCACGGCTCTGCCGCCCAGCTTCCACTGCCAGCCGCCGCCGAGGATGGGCAGTTGATCCAGATCGCCCGCGTCGCCGTCCACCGCGCCGCCGGCAACGTGCACGTTCGAGTACTCGCTGACGCCAAACCAGCCTTGCGCCAGCGCAGCGCCCGTGGGCCAGTGAATCGGGCCGTCACGGTTCTCCCACCGCGGCCGGCCCGGCACGAAGCCGGGGCTGGATTGCGCGGCGGCAGCGCCGGCAGTGGCGAAGATTGTCAAAGCTGCGGCGAGGATGCGCCTCGTCATGGGAAGGCTCGGCGCATCAGGCAGGGCGCCGGCCGAGCAGCAGGCCGCCGATCTCGCGGAACAGGCGCTCGCGCTCGGCGGCGCCGAGCAATCCGAGTTCGCGGCCGATGTTGGCGACCGTGCCGAGGCCGAGCACCGCCCAGGCGGCGAGCTCCGGATCCGGCGCCGCGGCCGGACGGCGCGGACGCTCGCCGAGTTGACGCGCGACGAAATCGTGAAAGGAGCGGTAGAGGCGGCGGAGGGCGGCGCGGATGTCGGCGTCGTCGGTTTCGGAGAGTCCGGCGAAGATGATGCGGTAGAGGCCGAATTCGCCGTGGTGCGTGGCCTCGTATTCGAGGATGAGCGCGGCGGGGTCGGCGCGCGGGCCGGCCGCCGCGAGCAGGCGCGTCCAGGTCGCCTCCGAGGCGGCGTAGACCTGCTCGAGCGCGGCGATGAACATCGCGCGTTTGTCAGGCCAGAGTCGGTAGAGGATCGGCTCCTGCACGCCGCACTGCGCGGCGAGTTCGGCGGTGGTGGTGCGGCGATAGCCGAGGTCGGCGAAAACGCGCGCCAGCACCGGCGCGAATTCGCGCCGGCGCTGATCGCTGAGATCGGGCCGCGGCATCGGGCGCAGGGTAGCGGCGCCTCAGTCGCGGTGCCCCGCCAGGTCCCCCGCCGGCACCGGCGCGCGGCGCAGCAGGTCGGGCAGCATGCGCAGGGCTTCCGCGTCGGGATGGAAGGCTTCGGCCAGGAGCAGGGAGACGTCCACGGTCGAGGCGTCCGGACTGATCCATGCCAGATCCGGCTGCGCGACGATCGCCTCGACGCCGGCGCGCGCGGCGAGTGCGGGAAGTTGATCGGCGATGAGCGCGAGGATTTCGGGCGCGCGTTCGCCGCCGAAGGTCTGGCGGTGCGCAAGGTCCTGCAGGGACTCCATCTCCTGCTCGATGCGCTGCGCCCCCGCCGCGTCGCCGGCGGCCTTGGCCCGCTCGTGCTCCTGCACGGCGGCGGCGACGCGCTGGGCGTGAGCCGGCGAGCGGTAATGGACCAGGGCGATCGCGCGCGGGTCGTAGACGCCAAGGACCAAGGCCGGTGCGTCCGCGTGCGCGGAGGGCGCGCCAAATCCGTCGGGCGTGCGGGTGGCAGCGGGGCTGCCGGATGCGGCGCAGCCTGCGAGCAGGGCGCCCAGGAGGAGGGTTACGGTGTTTCGCATGAGTGTTAGTGTATACTAACATTATGGCCGCGTGCTGGGGAAAATGAGAAAAAGATGATCCGGCGGAAATCTCCGGAGGCCGCCCCGCTCAGTTGCGGGCCGGCGGGCCCCGTTCCGGCAGCGGGCCCAGCCGGAGCAGGTCGCCGTCGAAGATCAGGCGGCGGAAGCCCAGGGACGTCAGGCCAAGCAGGCCGTTGGCGCCTTGCTCCTCCACCAGCCAGGGGCTGATGTAGTCGATTTCCTGCGCGCGCATCACGTTCACCGGGCGCGGGGCTTCGCGCGGCAATTCGATCATGGAAGTGCCGTACCACGTCGTCGAGAAGGCGCCGTCGGCCGTCATGACTTCGACCGCTTCGTCGCCCGGACGGCCGTCCACGCCCAGGAGCAGCGTGTCGTGCGCGCCCGTGTCGAGCATCAGGTCGAGTTCGCGTCCGTCCATCACGACGCGCACGCGCGCCAGGTCTTCGACCACGCGCAGCGGGATGCCGGGCAGATCTTGCGCGCCGGGGATCGGCCGGTCGCCCC
>CAYVPL010000025.1:0-2876 GCA_964453755.1 uncultured Planctomycetales bacterium | reverse complement strand
ACGCGCAGCGGGATGCCGGGCAGATCTTGCGCGCCGGGGATCGGCCGGTCGCCCCAGGAGACGACGCGGCCGCCGGGATAGTCAATCTCGCCGCGCGGCAGGAAGAAGTCCGCGCCGAGGATGCCCAGGATGGGTTTGCCTTCGAACATCTCGACGCCGATGCCGGCGGCGCCGTAAGCGGGCAGTGTCAACGTCTCTGTTCCGATGCGGACCATGCCAGCCTCGGCCACGTACTCCGGATCGTCCTCCTGGCGGAAGAGAAAGGTGTGCGCCGACCCCGTGTCGAGAGCCAGCCAGGCGGCGGCGCCGTTCACCGTCACCGGGATCACCTGGGAGTCCGCGACGCCTTCGGAGTCGCTGAGAATCAGCGGCGCCTCGTTGAAGGCGGGCGCCCGCGGGGACTGACAACCGGTCAGCAGCAAGACGACGGGCAAGATCCCACGACGGAACGGGTTCAAGGTCCCTATCCTAGTCCTTCGTGCCAGCCCCCCTGCCTTCGATCCTGTTGCTCGCCGCGCTGTTGCTGCCAGCCTGCTCCGGAGATGAGGCCGCCCCGCAATTGGTGCAAGTCCACATCAACGGGCGCCTGCTCGACGCGGCGCAGATCGCGCAGTTCCAGGAGCAGTACGGCATGCCGCCCGCCGAGGGCCGTTTGTGGTACGACTCGAAATCCGGAATGTTCGGCGCAGAGGGTCAGCCCGCGGCGGGCTTCATGTTCGCGGGCCACGACTTGGGTCCGCTGGCTGCCGACGCCTCGCGCGGAGCCACGCAGGTGTTCGTCAACGGACGTCATCTGCCGGCGACGGAGGTGCAGGCGCTGGCGGCGCTGGCCGGCGGCGCGATTGCTCCGGGCCGCTACTGGCTCGACGCGCAGTTGAGCTGGGGTTACGAGGGCTCGCCGATGGCGGCCGGCAATCTGCTGCTGCTCGCGATGGCGCAACGGCAGGCTGGCGGCGGCGGAGGCGACAACAATTGGTCCAGCCTGCTGGGCTCCGGCAACTGGGATAGCGGCGGCTCGCGCGGCTACGTGTCCATTCCAGGCGTTGGACCGATCGGTTCCTACGGCGTCGACTGACCTAGTTTTCGGTCAATACTTTCACTCGCATCCAATCATGATCCATTCCCGCATCCCTGCGCTTCTCGTCACGGCGGCCGCGCTCCTGACGTTCCCGGCCGCGGCTCGCGCGCAGGATCCCAAACTGGATTCGGGCCTGCCGATTCCGCCGGAGCAGGCTTGCTACGACGTGCTCTCCTACGATCTCGCGCTGAAGGTCGATCCGGACAGCAAGACGATCGGCGGCACGCTCGGCCTGCGCGCGCGCGTGGTGACCGCGAGCGAGTCCATCCTGCTGGATCTCGACGATCGACTCACGGTTTCGGGCATCACGCGCGGCGCGGAGAAGGTGGACTTCGCGCGCGAGCCCGGTCGCATCCGCGTGCGCGGACTGAAGGAGTTCGCGGTGCCGGGGCAGGAGTTCGAATTCACCGTCGCCTATTCGGGCGTGCCCCGCGAGGCCGTCCGGCCGCCGTGGGACGGCGGCTTCACCTGGGCGGAGACGGCCGCCGGCCAGCCGTGGATCGCCACCAGCTGCCAGGGCGAGGGCGCGGATCTGTGGTGGCCGTCGAAGGATCAACCCGACGACGAGCCCGATTCCATGGACATCCGCATCACGGTGCCTGAACCGCTGATCTGCGCGAGCAACGGCCGCCTGATGAAGACCGAGGCGGTGGGCAAGGGCTGGCGCACGTTCCACTGGCACGTCAGCACGCCGATCAACAATTACTCCGTGGCGCTGAACATCGCGCCGTACAAGACGATCGAGGGCAAGATGAAGAGCGTCGCGGGCGAGACCTTCCCGCTGATCTATTACGTGCTGCCCGAGAATTTCGACAAGGGCAAGAAGCTGTTCAAGGAGATCGAGCTCGATCTGGCCTTCTTCGAGAGCGTGTTCGGCCCTTATCCGTTCCGCGCGGACAAGTACGGCGTCGCCGAAACGCCGCACCTGGGCATGGAGCATCAGTCCATCACTGCGTACGGCAACAACTACAAGGGCAATCCGTGGGGCGCCGATCAGGGCTTCGATTTCCTGCTGCACCACGAGATGGCCCACGAATGGTGGGCGCTGTTGGTCACGGCGCGGAACTGGAACGACTTCTGGATCCACGAGGGCCTCGGCACCTACTCGCAGGCCTTGTACGCAGAGCGCTTGAAGGGTGCGGAGGCCTATCGCCACGTGATGAGCGAGCAGCGCCAAGGCATCGGCAATCGCGGCGCGGTCGCCCCGCGCGAGCCGCGCAGCAGCCAGGAGATGTACTTCACCAGCAAGTGGAAGGAGTCGCCGGCGGGCGACATTTACAACAAGGGTTCGTGGATCATCCACTCGCTGCGCTATCTCCTTGGCGACGAGGATTTCTTCCGCGTGCTGCGCCGGTTTGCGTATCCGGATCCGGCGATGGAGAAGGTGACCGACGGGAGCCAGTGCCGCTTCGCGACGACGGATGAGTTGCTGGAGATTGCGCAGCGGGAAACCAAGCGCAACCTGGCCTGGTTCTGGGAGCTGTATCTGCGCCAGCCGGCGCTACCGGAGTTGAGCAGTGAAGTGAAAGATGGCTCGCTGCACCTGGCGTGGAAGACGCCAAAGGATCTGCCCTTCCCGATGCCCGTGGACGTGGAGATCCGGGGCAAGATCACGCGCGTGGAAATGCCCGACGGCAAGGCGATCGTTCCGCTGCGCGGAGCCCGGGAATTCACCCTCGACCCGCTGAACTGGATCTTGCGCGTGCCGGACGCTGAGCCCGGAAAACCTCGGTAGAGATCCGGCTAGGGCAACGCTGAAAAAGTAGCCACGCCCTGGTAGGTTTGGGCCATGAAGCAG